>CAYJUB010000008.1:0-17376 GCA_964373145.1 uncultured Moraxellaceae bacterium | reverse complement strand
TGCTGACGAGAGCGAGCTGAAGGTGTTGCCGATGTTGTGTGGCAAGGATTTGTTTGTGGGTGATGCGAAACAACAGAAAAAGGCTGACGCTTCACTGCGTTTAAGCACGCAGGAGAAGCCGCTATGAATCAATTGTTAACGACAACAGCAGCCGTGATGCTGACGGGTTTGGGTTGTTTACAAATGATCGGTGATCTGACGCATACCAAGGTACTTAAAGCATTGGGAGCCGCCAGTCAGGCATCACCCGCCCCGAAAGTTTTTACTGCCCATGAAGGTTTTGAAACTTTTTCGTCCCAGTTTTATGTGCAGTGGCAAAGTCATGATGGCCTTTCACACTCGGTGCAACTGACTCCTGAGAACTATGGGAGTTTGCACGGGCCGTATAACCGTCGTAATGCTTACGGTGCGGCGTTGTCGTATGGCCCAGTGCTGGCGGCCAATCCGCTGACCCAGCCGATGTTTGCCAGCGTCAGTCGTTATGCTTTATGTGGACGTGCGCCCGTACTGCGTGAGCTGGGAATTAATACTACCGATATTGATGGAGCGGTGACGGTCAGGTTGGTGCCGCGTGACCCAGCCAGTGCACATGGTCACAGGCCGTTGTCTTTTGTTGCACCGTGTGTGAAGGAGTATGTCTGATGAACAACCTGATTGCAAAAACTGGCTGGACAGGCGGTCAGTACAGTCTGTTCCGCATCATCTTTGGTTTGTACTTGATGGTGCATTTTGCCCATTTGCTGCCTTGGGCACCTGAAGTGTTTTCCAGTGCTGGGATGTTAGGCGATGGCTCGCTCAGTCCATTATTGTCGTTGTTGCCCAATATCCTGCGTCTGGATGACAGCCCTGCGGCGGTGATCGTTTTGGTATTTTCAGCCGTGGTCGCAGCATTCGCTTTTACGATTGGTTGGCGTGATCGACTGGCAGCTTTCTGGTTATGGTATGTGCTGGCGTGTCTTTATACGCGTAACCCATTGATTGCCAATCCTGCTCTGCCGTATGTCGGCTGGATGTTACTGGCTCATTTATGTATTCCCGCGCAGCCTTATGGGTCAGTCGCAGCGCGTGGGCGTATCCGTCCGAGTGGCGACTGGGTGATGCCTGCAGCAATTTTTAGTGCCGCGTCGATCGTACTGGCGTTGTCGTATAGCTATAGCGGCTATACCAAGTTGCTCAGTCCTTCTTGGGTCAGTGGAGATACCCTGAGCTATGTTTTGCAAAATCCGCTGGCGCGCGACTGGTGGTTGCGTGACCTGTTTCTTGCGTTACCTGCGAGTGTTTTGAGTGGTCTAACTTGGTTTATTCTGGCGGTAGAATTGGCGTATGCGCCGCTGGTATTGATTGCACGGCTGCGCCCTTGGTTGTGGAGCAGTATGTTGATTGTTCAAGTCGGTTTTCTGTTTCTGCTGGATTTTCCTGATTTGACTTTTGCGATGCTGGTGTTCCATTTACTGACCTTTGATCCTGCATGGTTGCCCAGCAAAGCCGGCGTCAGGAGCTGGATTTATTACGATGGAGACTGTGGCTTGTGCCATCGGGTGATCCGTTTTGTACTGGCGGAGGATGCGCAGCAAGTTTTTAAGTTTGCACCGTTGACCAGTGCCTATTTTTACACGCAAGTGAGTCAGGGTGTCCGTGCCCACTTGCCTGATACACTGGTTGTGCAATTGGCTAATGGTCAAATTTATATCCGCAGCGATGCCGTCATCCAGATTTTGACGCACTTGGGCGGTTTGTGGCTGGTCGTTGGGCTGTTGCTGAAAGTCATCCCCAAAACTGTCCGCGACTGGGGCTACAACTGGGTCGGCGCACATCGGCACTATTTTTTCGCCCGTCCACTGAACGCTTGTCCACTGGTACCCGCCGACTTACAACAGCGGTTTATGAATGATGCTGCAATGGGGAGGGATGCCGCATGAACAAGTTAATCCTGTGGCTATTGTTGTGTATTTTCAGCGCCAATGTGGGTGCTGCGACGGTGTGGGTGGAGCGGGAGGGTTATCATACCGCACTGTTAATACCCGCCGATGCGGTGCTCGATCACACGCCAGCGTTGCAGTTGGTGATTGGTGACCAGCCATATATCCGTTTTGGTTGTGGCAATAAAGATTATTACGGCGCCAGCAAAAAAAGTCTAGGCAAGGCACTAAAAGCGTTATTGATTCCGAGTGCGTCGGTCGTGGAGATTGCCGGGTTTGCCAAACCAGCGCAAGCGGGTGCGACAGTCTTAGCACTGACCGTCAGTGACGAGGAAATGAATCGGTTGTTAGGTTTTATTGGTAAGACCTTCGTGCTGGATCATGAACAGAAACCGATGCTGGTGCGCAAGGAGCCGACAGGGTTTCATTATTATGCGGCGATGGGGCGTTATCATCTGTTCCGCAATTGCAATAACTGGACGGCGCAAGGCCTGCGCCATAGCGGACGGGATGTCAATTTTCGTTGGTCATTTTTTGCAGGGCAGGTGATGGCGCAAGTGAAGTAAAGGTTGGAACTACTTGGGTCAGGGTGATGCTAAGGCGCAAGGTATTGCGCAGATACTATTCGGCATCTGCCCCAATAAAAACTCAATGACAACCTGAGCTTTTTGATGGCGTTGGATTCTTCCATTGCACCGTTTGGATGACTTCTTTATTTGGATTGGAAGGGCAAGAACCACAGGTATTACAGCCGCTGCCGCATCCGCCGCTGGTCTTGATAGTCGGTTCTAACCATTGCGCCAGTTTTGTCCAGCCGCGCGCATTGACGACATTCGCTAACTGACGTTGTTGATTCGAGACGAGTTTTGGCATAACTCGGCGGAGCATAAAAAATACACTCCAGCCGAGTAGCCCAGCCATAATCAACCCTTGCAATACAGAGCCGATCATTGCGTGTCCATCATTGATCATATTCATAGTAATGCCTTCGCCACGTTATAGGTGATGAGTGAAGCCAGATACGCCAGCGTAAATAAATACACTGTCATGATGCCGACGTATTTCCAAGAACCTGTTTCGCGGCGCACCGTTGCGAGTGTCGCCAGACATTGCGGTGCAAAAATAAACCAAACCAACAAAGACAATGCCGTTGGCAGTGACCATTGCGCGGCGATTAAGCTACCCAGTTGATGGGTCACCGCATCTTCATTGCCTGACAACGCATACACCGTGCCGAGTGCGGCAACCACAACCTCACGCGCTGCCATACCTGGGATGAGGGCAATACAAATTTCCCAAGTAAAGCCAATTGGCGCAAAGATCGGCGCAATGAGATGTCCAAGCTGACCTGCAAAACTATAATCAATCGGCGGTAACGTTGCGCCAGCGGGTGGCTGCGGAAAATATGCCAAGAACCACAAAATCACAATCAGTGCCAGAATGATGCCGCCGACACGTTTGATAAAAATCGAAGCACGTTCATATAAACCAATGCTCACGCTGCGCCAGCTCGGCATGCGGTAACTTGGGAGTTCCATCAGTAAAGCATGTTCGCTTTGATCGACGCGGAATTTTTTCATGACCATTGCGACAATCAGCGCACTGATAATGCCGCCAAAGTACAAAGCAAATAGCACCAAGCCTTGTAAATTAAAAAATCCCCAAACGGTTTGCACTGGAATAAACGCACTGATGAGTAGCGCATAAACCGGTAATCGAGCCGAACAGGTCATCAGCGGCGCGACCATGATCGTGGTTAAACGATCTCGTGGATCGCTGATACTACGCGTCGCCATAATGCCCGGAATCGCACACGCAAAACTGGAAAGCAGCGGAATAAATGCACGCCCCGTGAGCCCTGCGCCAAACATTAAGCGATCTAGCAAAAAAGCTGCACGCGGCAAATACCCCGATTCCTCTAGCATTAAGATAAAGAAGAACAAAATCAAAATTTGTGGCAGAAAGGTCAATACCGTACCGAGTCCGGCAAAAATCCCATCTTTTAATAAACTATGGAGCATGCCTTCAGGCAGGAACGAGGTCGTCCAATCACTGACCGTCGTCACCACAAAGCCAATGCCATCCATAAACGGCGCCGCCCAAGTAAACACGGCTTGGAATATAAAGAACATCAGTACGGCAAGAATGGCGAGTCCAAAAACAGGATGCAGTAAAACGCGGTCTAACGCATCATCGCGTTGATCAGTTGACCGTGGCATCACAACCGTATCGGCAAGCAATCCACGCACTTCAGCGTGTAGATCATCAGGTTCAACCGCCGTGGAAGTGACTGCGGGCAGTGCAGGAATCTGACCTTCTAATTGTTGCAGTAGTGCCGCTGAGCCATGTCGTTTTACCGCAACGGTTTCGACAATCGGTACGCCTAAACGTTCAGCAAGTTTGGCGACATCAATTTTGATGCCACGACGTTCGGCATCATCCATCATGTTGAGAGCGATCAGCATTGGACGACCCAAACGACGAATTTCCAGTGCAAAACGCAAATGCAAACGCAGATTGGTCGCATCCATCACGCAAATCAATAAATCAGGCTGTACTTCACCGTCCAATTCACCTAAGCACACCGCACGCGTCACGGCTTCATCGGGGCTGGTCGCATCTAAACTATATGCACCAGGTAAATCAAGAACGCGGACATGACGACCTGAAGGGAGGGTAATCACCCCTTCTTTGCGTTCAACGGTAACGCCAGCATAGTTGGCAACTTTTTGCCGTGCGCCAGTGAGCTGATTAAATAAAGAGGTTTTACCGCAATTTGGGTTGCCAACCAGCGCAATATGTTCCGCCATACGATTTGGTTTTTTTGCATCATCGATCACAATCGTATTCATGCAGGTTTCGCCTCAACAAGTATGCGTTTGGCCTCGCTTCGGCGTAAGGCAAAACGGGTAAAACCGATCTGAACGAGAATAGGATCGCCACCAAACGGTGCAACAGTGATGAGGCGTACAAACTCACCAGGGACAAATCCAAGTTCTTTTAGGCGGTGCGCGATCGAGTCTATTTTGTCAACGGATGCAGGATGTTCAACCGTGTGAATGGGAGGAGATTCTTCAACAGACAAGATGATGGCAGTCGCGTTTTTTGACAGATCAGAGAGGCGCACAGGAACAGAGAACCTAGATATAAATGAGAATTATTCCTAGTTTCAACCTTTAGAGGATTCCTGTCAAACGCTATTTTTGCGAAAGGTTACGCTCGGCGATAGATGGCGCGTTCCGATCGCAAAAATGATATTCGAAAGACCGTGATTGACGGCCTCTAAAGACACGACTTTGCACTATTACAGATGAAGTGGCAGCATCGCATGGGCGTTGAGTGATTGATAAATACACAATAAACCACAGGCCAGAAGGAGTAAAAAGGTGAGTGCAGTTCCCCAAAATCGCCCAAATTTAAACGATTCACTAAACGACAAAGCATAAGCGTGTAATAGCCGTGCGATCACAAGTGTGATGCCTAAAACATGCAAAATGATCATCGGCAAATGACTTAGCTCAAGGATGCCAATCATCATCAAAATAAACGGGACATATTCTGAAAAATTGCCATGAGCGCGAATGCGTCTGAGTAACTGGGGGTTTCCGCCGTCACCGAGACTGATACCTTGACCGCGCAGGACGATGATTCGATAGCTCAGTAGTAAATAGAGCAGTGCGAGGAGTCCCGCATACAAAGGTGTGGCAAGCATGATTATTTTCCGTTTAAAGCGTGCATTTGAAGTCGAAAACACGGCTGTGCTTCAGCGAAATGCACACTCTGATCACCAGACAAAATACGCGAGGGCTAACTTAGGCTCTATTAAGCAAGAAACGCCGAACCGCCATCATCTTTACGCCATTCTTGATCGCTCTTGATGGTTTTTTCTGCGCGTAGGGCGATTTTAATTGCAATCGACACTGCTTTTTCGACGAGCTCGTCTTCATTCGAGTTATGCAAAGGCGTGTTGTTAATGAGTGAACTAAAGATGGTGGCTGCCATTTTGGCGACAACCGCTTCACTGTTTTGCAGATGCATGAATTCTTCTTTATGAGTATCCATTTTATCATTCCTTCCATAAAAGCGCGGCAAAAAACAGGATTTGTGCATTGATCCAACATAGCAACAGACCAAAAATAAGTCAAATCCCTATGCAAGAGTTTTCGCCAAAATTTGATCTTTGTCAGCGAATGTATAGTACGGTTAAATAGACAATTTATGTAACGATGTCTAGCTTTTATAAAATGCTAATGTAGACTATTGCAATGTCTGCATCATATGTAGATTTAGCAAGCCGATTATAATATTTAATATATTACTACCGACGACACATCATCAAGGAATGAAAACATGAAAATGAAGACTTTAACCGCTCTGATTCTAGCCACAATCCCAGCTTCCAGTGTTTTTGCTGCGGCTTTAGATCGCTCAGGACAATCCATTGCGCCATTTTTTCAGCCTGGAAATTACGCTGAAGTGGGTGGTTCGTTTTTAGCTCCAGATGTTTCCGGTAAAGACAGCGTTGGTTCAACCGTTCCAGACATGGGTGACCGATATGAGTTTTGGAGCGCGGCTCTAAAACTACAACCTACGGAAATGATTTCTGTCGGTTTGATTTTTGATCAACCATTTGGTGCTGCTGCCACCTATAAAGGCAAAAATCGCTTTACTAATGCTGCTGGTGGCACAAGCGTGGACGTGACAACCCATAACATCACCGCATTGCTTGGTATTAAACCTGTAAAAGGCTTAACCTTGTTTGGTGGTGCAGCCTACCAAGAAGTAGAAGGTGATCTTGCTCTGCGCGGTGCAGCTTATGGTCTTACTTCTTTTAGCGGCTATAATGCTGAAGTTGAGAAAGCAGGTGCATTTGGTTGGGTTGCGGGTGCAGCTTTTGAAGTTCCAGATATCGCCCTGAAAACTTCGATTACTTACCGTTCTGAAATTGAACATGAGGCAACAGTCCGTGAGACTGGTGGTCCGCTGTTTTCGCATCCATTAGTTGTGGCTGCTAAAGGCGATACTGCAATCACTACTCCACAATCGGTCAACCTTGATTTGCAAACAGGGATCATGGCAAATACCGTTGCTTTCGCCAATGTTCGCTGGGTTGATTGGTCAAACTTCTCGATTCGCCCAACTAAGTTTGGTGCAGCGTCTAAACTTGCTTCTGCAGCCCTCACATCACCTCCCTTCGCCGCACCAGGACAAACAAACACCAAAGGCTTTAATTTGGTTGATTACTCGGATGACCAATGGTCAGCCAACGTCGGTCTTGGTCGCAAGTTGACTGATCAACTCGGCGCCACTGTGTCAGTGGGTTGGGATAGCGGTTCAGGTAATCCAATCACCACGCTTGGTCCTACTGAAGGTTATTGGAATCTTGGTGTAGGTGTACGTTATAGCCCAACACCAAAACTTGATTTCTCAGCAGGTTTGAAATATTTCTGGCTTGGCGATGCTGATGTACAAACAGGCTCACATTCTGTTCCAGGGCCTGCAGCTGCGGCCTCAAGCAAAGCAGGTAGTTTCTCTGACAATGAAGCGATCGCATTGGGTCTGAAAATGGGTTATCACTTCTAAGCGATTTAAAAGTTCTTCTCAATGAAAAAATGGACATCGTGATGATGTCCATTTTTTTTGCTTTGTCGTGACCTTTGTCCTAGGTCAGCGAGCGCTCAGTAATTAAAACAATGGGGCATTCAGTTTGATATACCACAGCTGTGTACGACGTTCTTGAGGCTTGCCGTTCAGCAGCTTGTAGGTATAACCCGTTTTGCCATTACTATCGGTAATGACGCCCGTACTGCTGACAAATAGTGAAGTTGGATCAACTACATTTCCTGCTGCATCTTTGGCTTCAAAGGAGAGTCCAAAGTCATTGTCATTGATTAAGGCAAGGGTGCGGTTATCGATGACAGTCAGTCCTTCAGCTTTTTCCATGAGCCAGCCATAGTCTTTCAGGTCGCCCAAGTAGGTTTTGCTGATACGTGTGACGCCAAGCGCAGCCAGTTTTGCTGGGTCTTTGACCTTTTCCAGCTCATCTGAACCTGATTTGATGTTGCTGATATCGGTTGCGGCTTTGATATCAAATACATACAGTTTGTTGTGAATTTTGCCATCAGCGAATGTCCCTTGCTCGATGGTGATGAAGCGACCATTGCCTAAAGAGACGAGATCACCAAGTTTTGCTTTACCTGATTTGCCATCCTCCCAATCCGCTGGGGTGAGTGGATAGGCGTAGGTTTTGCTGGTTTTGGTCGCTGGATCGAATTCAACCAAACGTATAAACAGCGCGGTGTTTTTGCTAATGTCGAGGGTACTTTGTACGGCGGCATATAGTTTGCCACCATCTCCAAAGGCTAAACCTTCACAGCCGCGATTGGCTTGACGCTTGGCGATGACCGCAGGTAGTCCAGTGGTTGGGCCGAATTTCTCAACAATTTTGCCAGTCGCAATTTCAATTTTTGCGACAAATGGACCATATTCATCACAGGTCCAGATATGTTTTTTGTCCGCGTCGAGTGCAAGTGCTTCAGTATCCAAGCCATTGATATCGGATGGCAGACTTGCCAAGCTTTCTGACAATGCGGTTTCTTTACTTGAGCCAATCGCGTCATTGGGTAGTGGACGACCAGAGATTTTTTGACCATTGACGTTCAGTTCTTTTTTGTCAGAAATCTTCACGCCAGTGCTGTCCACTGTGAGTTTGACCAGCGTCGGGGCAAAGTTTGGTGCAGGGAATACTTTGGTCGCCGTGCTGGTCATCCCATTGGTCAATACGGGTGAGTCTGCGTTAGGTCCACGGTCTGTGATGGCGTAGAAAGTCGATACACCGTTGCTTGTCCCGACAAATGCCAATCCTGAACCCACGGCTAATGGAAAGCCTTTCGGGAAATGTTTGAGTAGATTGGCATCTGTGCCCGTATAAGGGACGTATTCATCGGGAACCGTATGGCGCACAACTTGCGTGATGATGCCGTCGGTAAAGGTTTCTGTGGCTTTGCCCAAGGCTTCAGCTTCTGCGACTAATAAATGGTTCTTTGCAATCGCGTGATCGACGACGGTTGCAGTGATGCCCGTATCGCTGAGTAATTGGGTGAGTTTGGTCGCAAATTCAGTCGGTGTGGTGTTGAATGCAATGCTTGCCGCTTTCAGTTTGTCCGCTGTTGCGCTAGAGATCTGAATGCCATTGCTGCTGTCACCATCATTGTCGAGTGTTTGCAGGAGTACCGCGCGATTCAGTGTGGTATCGCTGAGATTGCCACGGCCATTGACGCCGTTATTCAGTGCTTTTAATAATAAAATGTCGCTGGCTTTGGCGTAGCCTAAATTGATATTACCCAATTTAAACTGAATGTTTTCGTTGCCTTGATACTTGAACTGACCCGTTGCATCAGTCGTGCCTTGTTGACTGCCGCTGTCATAACGAATACCTGAAACAGCCGCATCGATCAGTACACCTGTTTTGATGACTGTTGCTGGCGTCGGTGTGGGCGTCGAGGTTGATTTGTCATCGTTGTCATCATGACAAGCGGTGAGCATGATGGCACTGATTGCCAGCGCCAAAACCGTGATTTTAGAATGCATGTGAACCCCAAGATGAACCATAAATAAATGACTAAACCATGCTAGGGTGCGTTTATGACAAAGGAGTGACGGCCAAATGAACTGTCTGTGAAGTTTAAAAAATTAATAAAAACAATCATTTTTTTTCGTGGATTCATCATTATAAAAATTAATTTGACAATCGTTCAATTTAATTGGAATATATATTCCATATAGTTTAATTCATAAACATTAAGCAGGTCTGAATGGCACGTCGTACCCAAGCCCAGCTCGCTGAAACTCGGCAGGCGATTATTGCTTCTGCGAAGCAGTTGTTTTCGGACAAAGGTTTTGCGCGAACCCAAGTGGCAGAAATTGCCCAGAATGCGGGTGTGGGCATGAGTGCGTTTTACGGTCAGTTCGAAGATAAGAGTCAATTGTTTTTATTGATTATCAATGAAGTATTTACCGAGCTTCATGCGGGAATTGTGCAAGTGCGCCAAGGAGTGAATTTGAATGCACCGCTGGAATCGATTCTGGCAACGCAGCAAATTTATGAGTTGATTTTTGAAACCTTGAATAAGCATGCACAGATTACTTTATCGATGTTTCGTTCAGGATTTTCTGCGATTCCTGGTTTGGAAACGTGGTATTGGCATATTTGTGATTCAGTTGCCGCTGAGCTGAGCCAGAATTATCAGAAAGCCGAAGCGGCGGGTTTGGTTGAGATTGGCAGCCACCGCGATATGTCCGATGCCATGGTTGGCATGGTGCAACATCTGGGGTATCGGATGGTGTTGCAAGGTTCGCCAACGCCGATGGAAGCGGCAAAAATGTGTACGCGATATACCATCGGGAGTTTGTTGATGAGTATGCCGCGCGATAAGATAACGCAAGTGATGCCGCTGTGGGCGGCGATTCCCGTCTGATAAGTGTTTTATAAATGTGAAGTCCTTTAACCATTGAAGAAGCCAGTGAGAAGTATGATGACCACACCAGAAGATCAAAAGACCGCAACGCCAGCACCGACCCCCGAAGCGACATCTTCGCCTGCGCCTAAAAAGCCAGCGGCGAAACCAAGAGCGGCGGCTAAGCCTAGCGCAGCCAAAGCAACGCCAGCACCGAAAGCAAAAGCCGCACCTGTGATGCCTTCAGAAGTACTGGAAGTTGCGGTGATTGGTTCTGGATTTTCGGGTTTGGGTATGGGAATTCGCTTGAAAAAAGCAGGCATGACCAATTTCCGCGTGTTTGAAAAAGCGGGAGATGTCGGTGGTACGTGGCGTGATAACGTCTATCCAGGCTGTGCGTGTGATGTAAAATCACAGCTGTATTCGTATTCGTTTGAGCCTTCGGCTGAATGGTCAAATGCGTATGCCAATCAAGGTGAAATTCTAAAATACATCCGCTTTTGCGCCAATAAATACGGTATGTATCCGTTCATGCGTTTTAATTCAAAAGTGGTCAGCGCGACTTTTAATGCAGAACAAGGTGAATGGTTGCTGACGATCGAAGGCGGCGAGTTGGTTCGTGCCAAGAACATCGTTGCGGCGCCGGGTCCATTTGCAGATCCGAAAGATCCGCATATCAAAGGTTCAGCTGATTTTAAAGGCACGATCATCCACACGGCGCGTTGGGATAATAACGTTGAGTTAAAAGGTAAACGCGTTGCGCTGATTGGTACTGGTGCAACCGCTGTCCAAGTGGGGCCGGCGATCGCACCTGAAGTGGGTCATCTTACCGTGTTTCAGCGCACGGCAAACTGGATCATGCCACGTCCAAATCCAAATCTGAGCGATGCAGAGAAACAAGAAAGTCGCGATAATCCGCTCAAAATGAAAATAAATCGTTTAAAAAATTATTTGTTGAATGAAGCAACAGCGCCATTTCTCATTTTGAAATACGATGCGTTCAAATCAGTGCCTTCTTCGATCTCGACAAGCTATCGTCAAAAGAAAGTTAAAGATCCTGTACTCCTTAAAAAACTCACGCCAAATTATAAGTTTGGTTGTAAGCGCGTGCTGGTGTCGAGCGATTGGTATCCGACGATGCAGCGTGACAATGTGACGCTGGAAGTGTCAGGTATTAAGCAAATCACGCCAACGGGTATAGAAACAGTTGATGGCAATTTTTATGAACTCGATGTCATCATCTTCGCCACTGGTTATGAAGTGCGGAATACAGGTGCACCGTTTGAAGTGCATGGCTTGAACAATGCGTCGTTGAATGACAAATGGAAAGACGGTGCGGAAGCGTTTGATGGGATCGCAACCAATAATTTTCCGAATTTGTACTTCTTGGTTGGGCCATTCACAGGGCCGGGTCATACGTCGGTAATTGCTTATGCCGAAGCGCAAATTGATTATGTATGGCAGGCGATCGAACTGCGTAAACAGATGAATCTGAAATACATTACCGCCAAACCCAGTGTAGAAGCTCGATTTGTCAAAACCATGGATCAACGCAGCGAACATACCGTTTGGAAATCAGGTTGTGCGAGTTGGTATCTCAGCCCGAATGGTCGCAACAACGTGCTCTATCCAGGATTCAATGCCGAATATCGTATTCGAATCCTGCGTTTTAACCCTGCGAATTATGTGTTGATCGGTGCCAATAATACGCCTGTGAAAGCGTCGCTGCGTGATCACTTGAGCACGGTTAAACGGGCTTTGACTGCGTAAGTTTGATCAATGCTGTATCATGAAAAACCGCCTACTTAATGTAGGCGGTTTTTTTAATTTCTTGAAATGAACTGAGTTCACCATGCCGAAAGCCATCGTCCGCCATATCCTCGTCAAAGATCGTGCGCTCTGCGAACAACTGAAAACACGTCTTGCCAAGGGTGAGGACTTTGCCAAACTCGCCAAACAGTTTTCGACGTGTAGTTCGGCCAAGCGCGGCGGCGAGTTAGGTGAGATCAGCAAAGGACAATTGGTACGACCCATTGATCATGTCGTCTTTACGAAAGCCGAACATGTCGTGCATGGTCCCGTAAAAAGCCAGTTTGGCTTTCATTTGGTCGAGGTGAAGTTTCGCTATTAATCACAAAGCATCCCGCTTGATCTAACGGTTAAGTTCGATTACGTCCATAGGCGTCATGACTGGAAACCCATTCATTCGACACGACGGCTGAACCCAATGAGAGTTCACCACAGACGACTGTCGCAGCAATGATCTCAGCCAATTTCAATGCTTTGCCTGTGCCATAACAATCCATGGCGCTTAAGCATTCGCGTTGAGTCGGTAATCCAGTGCCACCGCCATACGTGGCGACGATGAGCGAAGGAATCGTGGCAGAAAAATAATAATCGCCATTGGGCAATAATTCAGAATAAACAAAACCTGCGCTCGACTCCGCGACATTGGCAATGTCCTGACCACAGGCCAAAAATATCGCAGCAATGCCGTTGGCGAAATGTGCGCCATTACTGACTGCGCCTGCCATAAATGCACCGAGATTCGATAAGCCGCGCTGACGAAATAAATCTTCACCTGTGCAGTGCATCATTGGTTTCAGTAATCCAGCAGGAATGGTGATTTCAGCAACCACACGTGTACAGCGACTATGGAGGTTATTGACCACAGAGTGTTTCTTATCGGTATCGAAGTTGGCAGCGAGGGTGAAGTGTTCCAGCCCAGCGGGCTTTTGCGCCAAGATCCACATGCAGGCGGCATGTGTTGCTTTCGAGACCATGTTTTGTCCAGCTGCGTCACCCGTGGTCATATTAAAGCGTAACCAGCGCATTTTGCTGGCAGCGTATTGCTCAATATTGCGCACCTTTCCGCTATTGGTCGTCGTTTCGGCAGCCGCTTTAATCTGATCAAAATGTGCCTCAACCCACAGTCCAAAATCGCGTGCATACCGCGCATCTTTAAACACAAACACCGGTGCACGTTGCATCGCATCATCAATCACTGTGGTGGTAATCCCACCTGCGGCACGGGTTAAACTCATGCCGCGATTATAACTGGCGACCAGCGTGCCTTCTGTGGTGGCCATCGGGACATAAAATTCGCCTTGGGCATGTTCACCATTGACGAGTAGCGGTCCAGCAAAGCCCATCGGGACTTGTACAATGCCACTAAAGCTTTCGATATTGCCAGGTAACACTTCAGGAGGAATCGAAAATTGGCCCGTATGCGTCAGTGGATGACCGCTGTTTTTCTCAACGATGGCGCGACGTTCAGCGGCCATCGCATGGGTGTAGTCGTTATTTTTATCGCGTGGTAATTTTTGTAAAGACATATCCATTCCTTGATGAGGGTGTTTTTCTATAAACAGCAATATACAGTACAGTCGCTGCTCACGACTTTAAAAATTCTTTTCGCTTGATTTGATACGCAAAAAGCAAGCGCAGATCGTGAGCTTGCTCTTCTATTGACCGTTATCAGTGTGACTGGTTTTATCCAGTACAAATTAATATTACAACGAAAACTTACTGCCGATCACAAACAGGCGCTGATAGGTTGAAGGCAATAAACGTTGCAAAAGATCCACGCCATACGCTTCTGGCCCGATCAAGACGCGGCGCTTGTTGGCTTTAACCCCATCCAAAATAATTTGCGCGGCTTTCGAGGCAGGAATCCGCATTAATTTATCCGCCGAAGCTTTGGATTTTTTAAGATCCATGCCGAGTTTGGAGACGTTGGGACTCATCTCTGCGGTATGTGCGATATTGGTTTTGATGCCGCCCGGATGAACGCAGGTTGCACTCACGCCGTAGTTGCTTAAATCCAACTCTTGGCGCAACGATTCGGTAAAGCCGCGTACAGCAAATTTACTGGCGTTATATGCACTTTGTGACGGTTGCGCGGTTAAGCCAAAGATACTTGATGTGTTAATGATATGTCCATCGCCGCTTTCTTTCAGGTAAGGCAAAAATGCTTTGGTGCCATAAATCACGCCCCAAAAATTCACCGCCATCATGCGTTCATAATCATGAATCTCATGACCTTCGACGGTATTGATCATGGCAATGCCTGCATTATTAAAAATCAAATTCACTTTGCCGTGTTCTTTTTTGACCTTGTCCGCCCATGCATAGACTTGCGTCTGCTCAGCGGTATTTACCACATCCACAGTCACTTTGATCGGATGGGGCTTGAGCAGTTCAACGGTTTGATCTAAACCTTTTTGGTTGATGTCGCTGAGTGCGACATGACAACCCGCCTTCGCCAGCAGTACTGCGAGTTGTTGTCCCATCCCTGAGCCTGCGCCAGTGATTGCTGCTACTTTGTTATGAAAGTTTTTCATGATTGTTCTCGATAAAAGCTACGATACAAGGCTTGGGTAAAATTAAATCATACTATAGTTGACAATATGCATTGTCAACTATAGTAAATGAGATGAATTTTCCTCAATTCCTTTACTGAATTTTTACAGTGCGAGTAATATTTTTTCCGCGTCGGCATAGTTCATGTATTTAGGTACTGCGTAAATGCCATGCGCCTCAGCAAATGCGGCTTTGATCATGTCGGGGAAGTCTTGGCGATTAATGCCTTTGATTTGAGTGTCAATTTTGAGATCAATTAACAGTGATTTGACATGTTGAATAAAAATTTCAGTGGCTTGTTTATCACTGAAATTGTCATCTACTAATCCAGCACGTACTGCAAGTGCCGCCAAACGTTTGGCCGAAACATGACGATTAAACTCAAGCACATGCGGCATCACCGTTGCGTTCGCACGACCATGCGGGATACCGTAATGCGCGCCCAATTGATGTGCAATCGCATGCACATAACCCAGCCCTGCCTGATTCAGCGCAAGACCTGCATAATGAGAAGCGAGCGCCATGGCTTCGCGTGCCTCTAGGTTTTTGCCATCCGCGTAAGCCTTCGGTAGATTTTCAAAAATCAACCGAACTGCAGCACCCGCATAATAATCCGTTTCTTGCGTCGCAAACGTACTCACCCATGCTTCAAGCGCATGGGTTAATGCATCTAACCCCGTATCCGCAGTCACTGTACGCGGCATGCCTTGCATGATTTTTGGATCGAGTGCGGTTGCCAGTGGCACGACTTTAGGATCAATGACCAAGCCTTTTTGATGGGTTTGATTGTCGGAGAGGACCGCACCAATCGTGACTTCTGAACCGGTTCCAGCGGTGGTCGGTATGACAAATAACGGCAATGAAGGCTTGCGACTTTTCAGAATGCCAATCAATTGTTTTGGTGATTTCTGATTCGCAGCGGACAATGCCATGACTTTGGCCGCATCAATCGCCGAACCGCCGCCAATCGCCAGCACGCTATCGCAGCCTGAAGATTTCAATAAAACCAATCCATCATCAACCACCTGAAAAGTAGGATCGGGCGTCACGCCAGAAAATACGGAGACTTTTATGCCGAATCGTTGCAATTCAGTTTCAATGGGTTGAATGACGCCTAAACCTAATAACACCGCATCCGTCACGATCAATACATGCTTCATGCCCAACTGTGAAAGGGTTGCACACAGTTTTAAAGCAGAATCTGAACCGACAAAGACCAAAGGACGAGGGGCAGGGATGACGAGGGTAATGGCTTTGACTGCAGCAAGTTGTGCCTTGGCTCTGATACGGGTGGTGAGGTTGGACATGTTGAGATTCTCTACTTAGACGTGCTCAGTTATAGGATGTTTTCTCGACGATTTCACTGGCAAAAATCGTCTTACGGAGATGATCAATTAGGTGAGTTCTTCATTTATTTTTGACATTGACATTGCTAATTGTCAAGATTGTATAGTATGGTTCTGGCGCTGTATAGTTGTGTGGACTAAGTGCTATGTTACATGCATTTATAAATTTAAAATTTGAATAGAAATAATAATTTAGTAGGGTGAATCGCAGATGAGTATCAGTCTTCCCGCTTTTGCTTGTACGCTACAGGAACGTATCCCTGTTGAATTAGAAGCGCTTTACCATACGACGCGAACGCATGTTTCCGATGCCGATAAGCAACACGGTGTTGAATTGCTTGCTGAGGCGTATTGCGATTTGCTCGACACTTGTTTTGTCCGAATAATAGATGATCTCAACAAGACAAACCCATCTCCAGAGTTGCTCGAAGCACGCCGTGTTCTCGACGATATTAAAGAAAAAGCGCGCCACTATGTGCGCTGGACAGCGGGTTTTATTGCCAATAATCGAATACCGCCAGTGATCGCCCATTTTTATGAGATGACGCATAAACAAGGTTTAGGCCGTGATCAGCCTTTTATGGGATTCAATCTGTCACCTGTGCTGGCTGCTGAGATTGCGCGTGTCATCCCAACATTGAAAGACGGTAGTGCCAAGAACTTTGAAGAGGGCATTGAGCTGATCATTATGGTGATTGATGAGACCATGGAGCCATTGTCGATTGAACCGAAGAATCTGATGAAGTTTAATTTTGTGGTCAATAAAACCTTAGATGGCATCATTTCTTTGGTCAAGGTACTGTTCAAACGCATGCTGCGTAAGCTTGCACCGAAACTGCCACCCGTCATGTTCCCTCAAATCGCAGTGCATTTAGAGAGTTTTTTGATTGTCAGTTAATTCGTTTTCAGTCTATGCTATTTCGCTTTTTAAATAATTTAAATAGGTCATCTATGCTCAGTGTTCAAGCCCGCGTCGCACGTTTTGCTATGGCGCAACAACTCAAAAAAACGCCACAACGCGAGACTAAACCGTCATCAGTTCGCCGTGCGGTGGCGAAGGGATTGGGTTATATGCCAGTGCCAAAAGGCGTGACGATTAGCTTACTGCAAGTGGGTACGGTTTCTGTCGAAGTCGTTCGTCCACAAACGGGTTGCACAAATACGCGCGCGCTGATGTATTTGCATGGCGGCGGTTATGTGGCTGGTAGTCCAAAGACCCATCGTGCATTTACCGCACGCCTTGCACTGGAACTCAATTGCGAAGTTTGGGTGCCTGATTATCGTCTTGCGCCA
>CAYJUB010000007.1:0-17516 GCA_964373145.1 uncultured Moraxellaceae bacterium | reverse complement strand
CTATAGCACAGTGGCAGTGCACTGCATTCGCATTGCAGGGATGAGAGTTCGATTCTCTCTAGCTCCACAGCCGCTCCGCGGAATTACAAATTTCCAATTTCAAATTCAAATAACTCTGGGGTTGTGGAAAATAAAAATATCAGACGGTAACTTTCTCTATCAAAAATTCTCTATTTGGCAACCATACAGTATGTTCTGCCAGCAAATCCATGAGATAAAAATCACTGCTACAAGAGGACATTCCAAGAGAAGTGAATGGTAAATTGTAGATCGTAAATGGACCGGGAAACGGGGGTATTTTTAAGGGCTAAAACAGCGGGAAAATGGGCTATGGGCCGATCAAAAGTAAATGGTGAATACCGAAAAAGGTCTGATGTAGAATCAGGAAACACCAATGGTATATTGAAGTATTCATTTAATGAACCTACTACCGATCCAGTAGAAGTTGATTCCTATATTCGACCCTATACAGATAAATCCGAAGATGTTGAGACATCATCCGATGAACCGCATGGAAATGAAAAAACAAATATCAAAAAGTCAGAAACTACAGATAAACCGCCTACAAGGGATGAACGTTTTGACATTCCGTATATTATTGAATCACTTCAAGCATTAGCGTTAGAGAAAGATTCTCCATTGCAAAAAGTCTATGCTATTAATGAGTTTGGTGAGGGAATAGAAGGCTTCAACCTATTGCAAATCAAAGAACTTGTTCCTAATCCTAATCACCCGTCTTGGATTGATGATAAGCTTGGAAGACAACTATTATTTCTAAAACTAGAACTCAAAGATAGAATTGATCACTACTATTTAATTGATATACATAAAAATAGAAACCATGAAGCTTTCTGCGCTTTCCTTATCATTACTCCTTACAGATTAACTGGAGAACAGATAAGTAAAATATGTATAGAACTTGAAAGTGCAAAAGGGATTAAAAAATGGATGGCCCATTGCGAACATTTTACTAAACAAATTATTTCTCTCAAACATTCTTGGGCAACTCCTGATGAATGGAAAAATAAATTCAAGAATCTTTTTAAGGCATTAAGCAAATAATTTAACTTATTAGTTATAAGTAGATTATAAAATATTATCAGGTATAAACAGGATTCTTGTCATATAGAACTTAGATATGAGCCAAATTTAATTTTGGCTCATATCTTTCAAATATATCATTGAAAAATTCCTTTCAAATCTTTTGGTACGCCAGAAGCAGTTTCCATTTGCCCCTTACTATTTTTCCAGATCATTGCAGGTGTAGCATAAAAACCATACTTGGTCATCATTTCTTCATTACTTTCAATTTTTTGGGCAATGTTCGCTGGGATTGGTTTCATTTCTTTTATCTTCTGCTTCCCTTTGGTCGCATTAAATTCTTCAAAAACCTTTGCTGGATTTGCAGCAGCAAGTAATGTTGCTGCCTGTCCTCTACTTTCTGGACGAATCACTGCCACTTGAATATGACGTAACTGGACTTTTCCTGATTTTACATAAGGACGGGCTTTTTCCCAAAACATATGACAGTATGGACAGTTTGGATCTGAGAATACATAGACAATACGGGGTGCATTAACATTGCCGTCCTGAATATAAGCGGATTTACCCAAACTTTTCCAGACATCATCCAATACGGATTGTTTAACATGCTTATTTAGGGCATCAACAGTCAGGTTATCGCCTTTGGCATTATGTAAGTCACCAATGATGTAATATTTCTGGTCATTGGAGATAAAGACTGTTGCAGGATTTTGTTGCATATGTCCTGCCCAACCCGTCATTTGTGCGGGGGCTTCTATCTGTTTTACAAAGCTAAAGCCCTCTTTTTCCAGTTGCTGCTTAATTGTGGGTACAGCAGCAAATGTCTGAGCGGCACTCAGGGATAATATTAAGCCAGACATTAACTTTAAATGAGCGTTCATCAGGTTACACCTCTATTGATTTGATGGATAAGTAATTTTTCGCAGGTATTGCTTGAGCATGGCTTGGCTTAATTCACCAAGATGACGTTCCACAAGTTGTCCTTGTGCATTAAAAAATAAGGTACTGGGTAAGCCATACATATTCATGTGTTGAGGCATTTCCCCATGAGGATCAAACAAGACATTGTTAAAATTCAATTGATAACGATGTAGATAGGACACAATCGCTTCAGGTGTTTCACCTTGGTTAAGCATGACAAATTGAACATTTGGATAATCTTGCTGTGCCTGATACAACACAGGCATTTCACGATGGCAAGGCGGACACCAACTCGCCCATAAATTCACGACAGTAGGTTTACCAATAAATTGAGTCAGGGATTGTGGTTGCTGTTTGGGATCGTTAAATGCTAAATCTGGATAGTGTTGCTGTGCATTCCAATGATTGAGTAAATTGATTCCCACAAACTGTATTGTGATAAACAATAGAAAACTGCTTACCAATGCAGGCAATTTTAATAAGCGATTTTTCCAGATAAACCAGCCACTACCCGCAATGATGCCTGCATAAAGGTTAAATCCTTTATCCTGAACCTTAAGAATATCTATTGGATGAGCCAAATATAAATCAGCATGAATCAGCACAAATACAAGTCTTGCGGCAAATAAGCCAATCCATAGTGCAGTCCATAAGGAATCCTTATAGCACTTCCAGGTTGAATCACTCCATTGATGACGTAGCTTAAAATATTTCCCAATGAACCATACGCCAACAAATCCAGACAGTAAAATCAATAGTGACCACGGGAGTATAAAAACACCGAGATGCAATGCTTGGGAAGAAATCAAGGTTGATTCTCCCTATTTAATTTTTGAATATTCTGAATTAGTTGTACTGCGGTATAAGTTCCTGTAAGACGAAGATCACGCTGCTCTTTCTGGTTAGGTGCAAGAAACAATACCGTTGGTGGACCAAGAATCTGCCACTGTTTTAAAATGATGTCTTGCGAAGCTTCATACTGGGTTAAATCCAGTTTAATACGAGTCACATTTTTCAATGCATCCTGAACATCAGTTCTTGGTAAAACATCTCTTTCGATAGGCTGACAAGCAACACACCAGTCAGCATAGACGTCAATGACAATAGGGTCTTTAGCATGTGCAGCTAACGCCTGATTCAGTTCCTGTTGATTTTTAACAATGATCCACGATTGAAGTGACTCACTTTCTGTGGTCTTGACATTTGCAATCGCTTGATTGATATGCCAAATTCCACTCACAGCACAGCCACAGATCAAAACCAGAATGGCAGCTTTATAAGGGATATGGACAATATGGCGTAAAATACCCAGTAAATATCCCGCCATTGTAATCAGAATTAAGGCAAGTCCTGCATAGTAAAAAGTTAAAGGCAATAAAGGACGAGCAAAATATATCGCCATTGCCAGCATGATAAAGCCAAAACTAAACTTTAATCGATCCATCCATAAACCAGGTTTGGGTAGATATTTAGCTCCAAAGACACTGGCGATAAATAAAGGTATCCCAATCCCAAGACCCAGTAAGAACAGGTAGAATCCACCAAGTAAACTATGTTCAAGATGAGAGACATAGAGCAAAGCCCCTGCCAATGGTGCACTCATACAGGGACCAACAATCAAAGCCGAAACTGCTCCCATGATGCCAGCACCCAGCAGTGTTCCACCTTTTTGGCGTTGCTGTATCTGGTCTAAACGTTGTAATAAACCCTGTGGTAAGGACAGTTGATATAAACCAAATAAGTTCAACGCAAATACAATAAACATCAGGGCAAATAAGCCAATGAATACAGGATTTTGAAACCAGCGTTGAATACCATAACCAATTTGTGAAACCACAATACCCATAAGTCCATAGACCAATGCCATACTCAGTACAAAGGTCAATGCGATGATGGCAGCTTTATAGCCTTTATTACGCTGCACCAAAATGCCTGAAAGAATAGGAATCAAAGGTAATGAGCAAGGTAAAAAGGCAAGCAGAATACCCAGTCCTAAAAATAGGATAATGTTAAAAACGACACTTTGATTGGATAAAAGGTTTAAAAAGAATTGATCATTGTTCCAGTCATCACTCAATGATGTTGTTTGTGGCTGAGTTTCAGCCTGCTCTTGTACCTTATCATGAAGAGGTACGGCTGATTCATCCTCCTGTAAGGTCGAAGAAGTTTCAGGATTCGATTTTTCCTGAACAGTTTGCTCTTCAGATTCTGTTTCTACTTTTGATGTATTTTCCTGAGTGACTAAAGCTGCAAGATTAGAGAACTTTGTTTCTGAATTTTGTTGTGGAAGCAGTCCTGCTGCATCAGTCGTGATTGTGGTACGTTGTACGGGATAACATAGGCCATCTTCCGAGCAACCCTGCCAACTCACTGTATATTGGCTGTTTGGTTTTACATCCAGTTGGGTCAGCACCTGATTGTAGTGCACATTGGTTACACCAAAAGTTGGATCATCCTTTTCCTGCCCTTTGGGTAAGTTTAAAGACAGATTCTGCTGATCTAGACTCACCTTGAACTGGTCATGATATAAATAATAATGAGGGGCAATATCCCATTTTAACTCGGCTGTTTTTTCAGATAGAGAACTTGCCTGAAATTTAAATGCCTGTTCTGGTGGCAAAAAATCCTGATTTGCATATATCGATGTTGTCGCTATGCCCAATACAATCGCTATAAATGGTTTAATCAACATACGAGCTTATCTAAACTTAACATTCAGAGCATTATCAGGGACGCTAAATTAACAGAACATTAAGGGCTGTTTTTGTTTGTAAAATAGGTGGGCTAGATGAGGAAATACCATGTTTGTCGTACTTGTTGAAGATGATCCCTATATTGCCCAGAGTATTCTTGCTGCACTAGATTACCTGAATGTTTCAGTTGAGCATGTCGATACTGCTAAAGCTGCGGATTATTTTATTCGCAACAGTGCGGTTGATTTATGTTTACTGGATTTGGGTTTGCCTGATCAGGATGGTCTTGATTTGTTAAATACATGGCGTAAAGATCAAATTCATGTACCTGTTCTGGTGCTTACAGCACGTAATCAAACCCAGCAATGTGTAGATGCCTTAAATATCGGGGCAGATGATTATCTGGCCAAGCCCTTTGACTTAAAGGAACTGATTGCCAGAGTCCATGCTTTGGCAAGACGAAATCGTGGTTACTCCTCAAATGTGCTGCATATTGGTGAATTAGAGATTCATCAGGACACGCAACAGGCGCATTATCAAGGACAACTCCTCACATTATCCAGACGGGAATATAGTTTGCTGGAAGCCTTTATACTTTATCCCAATCAAGTGTTAAAAACAGAGCAATTGATTGATAAAATTTATGGTTATCAGGACAGTATTGAAAGCAATGCATTGAATGTGCATATCCATCACCTCAGGCAAAAGCTTCATCCTGATATGATTCAGACGGTTCGGGGTGTGGGCTATATGTTCAAAGTGCCAGAGCAAAGCACATGAAAAGTTATAGTTTAAAATGGCGACTGGTTTCCACTATTCTGGTGGTCTTTGTTATCTTGTGGTCACTGGTATTCTGCTGGCTTTATTTTGAACTGGAAAAACGCCTGCAAAACACACTGGATGAACGCCTTTCTGCTTCTGCTCATATGGTCGCCCGTTTAATTCAGCAGCTCCCTGTAGACGAGATTGCCAATACAGTGAATGCGACACAACAAGACCATGGCACTCCAAATCTGATTGCCTGTCAGGTTTCATTATTCAGTTCTAATATTTCAGCCAACCATCAGGTGATTGCCAAAACACAAGGTTCACCTGAAAGTTTAAGTACACGAAAAATAGGGCTGAGTACCTGGTCAGAAAATGGAGTGGAATGGCGTAGTTATGTCTTGCAGAAAGGACAGATACAGGTGGTTGCTGCGGAAAGGTTGCAATTACGTTATTCCTTGCTCAAACAGATTTTACAATCAGTATTGATCCCTTTAATCATTACATTGATTTTATGTATTTTTTTAATTTTATGGATTATTCGGGTTGAGTTTCAACCTTTAGACCAGATTGCACAACACCTAAGCCATAAGAAACAGCATTTATCTGATGCGGCCACCTATTTACTGGAATTAAAAACCCAGAATATCCCTAAAGAAATTAAACCCTTTGTTGATGGTTTACTGGAACTTATCCATGACCTGCATCAAAGTCTGGAAAATGAAAAAAGTTTTAGTGCCTTTGCAGCCCATGAGTTACGTGGTCCACTTACCGCAATTAAGACTCATGTTCAACTGAGCCAGCTTATGCTGAGCCAGACTGAACCAACACAAGGTAAAATTGACTTCAATCTCAAACAGGCAGAAGCAAGTATCCAGCGTTATGAGCAGTTACTGGAACAACTATTATTACTCAGCAAAACTGAAATACAACCGCAACATGCTTCAATCGAATCCACAGACATTGCCCAAACCCTACAACACGTCATTGCTGAACTTGAACAAAAATATCCTGATATATCCAAACATCTTAATATTGACTGGGAAAGTTTATCTTTAATCAATCTACCTCACGCTACTTTAACGATTGTACTTAAAAACCTGATTGAGAATGCTTACTTACATGCACAATCGATAACCCCGATTCAAATATATATGGATAAGGGGGATTTAATGGTTGCGGATACAGGTCATGGTTTGACCAATGCTGAACTCGGTTTACTGACACAGCGATTCTGGCGTAAATCTTCGCAAAATGCTGGGCATGGTTTGGGATTATCTTTAGTCAAATTACTACTGGAAAAACATGGGTTTTCAATGCAGTTTTTGCACAATCAACCACAAGGATTAAAAATCAGGATTTATTCTTCAATTTCTGATTAGCCTTGAAAACGCCATAAAGTATTTAGGAATTTTTGTTCCGTTCCCCAAGGCGTTAAATGAATTTCAGTATCATGCTGAATAAGCTGAAAATCTTGCCCCAATGTCATCGCCAGTTTATTCACACTATAACGCTCTACAGGTAAACCGCTACATTGGGTCGGACCATCTTCAGCAAAGGTAGAAATCATCACCATACCATTAGGCTTTAGTGCATGACGCATTACATCTATATATTGCTGTTGTTGAGTTTCTGTCACCATAAAATGAAATACTGCACGGTCATGCCATAAATCAAAAAATTGTGTTGGTAACTGAGCTATACAAATATCCGCAACCTGCCACTGTACATGACCTGCATCCAGCTCTTTCTCCTTAAGTCTATATTTAGTTGTATTTAAAGCTGTTTCAGATAAATCCAGAAGATATAAATTTTTATACCCTATTTCAATCAGTTGGTCGATAAGTAATGATGCACCACTACCCACATCTATTAAATTTGATTTTAAATCAACAACATGATGTTGAATTAGAGCTAGTCTTTTTAAATCTTGCTGCTGATACCAGCTTACCTTATCTACCTGTTTGGATTGGTAAACCTTTTCCCAATAATTGTTTTCCACTTTAAACCTCCATCACTCCTAAATAAAATCGACAGCACCTTATTATTCTGGCAATTTACTATTTAATAGGCCAACTTAAGTAACAGCCTAAAAAAGCCTGCAATCATAAGTAAACTTAAAAAACCACCCAGCCACAGCACAATAAACCATTGGGTTTGAGAAAGTTTCATGGCTTTACTCCTTTAGTGATAACCATCACCGACTTTAACTTTATCCCGAAATACCCAATAGGACATCGCAGTATAGGTAATGATAATTGGGATAAGAATTAACGCACCAATCAACGAAAATAGCTGGCTTTGATACGGTGCTGCGGCATCCCAGATAGTCACTGAGGGTGGAATAATGTAGGGGAACAGACTAATCAGGAAACCTGTATAGGCTAAAAAGACAAGACCAAACATATACATCAAGGGTGCAAACTCATGTCGTTGTTTACAGGCACGAATCACCAGAAAACTCAATAATAAAACCAGTATTGGTACAGGGCTAAAATAAAACAGTTGCGGTAAGCTAAACCAGCGTTCAGCAATTACAGGATGTGCCAGTGGCGTGTAGATACTGACCCCAGCAAAAATCACCAATAATGCTACCACCAGTTTAGGCATCAGTTGATAAAGTTGCTGTTGCAACTGAGATTCAGTTTTTAAAATCAACCAGCCACAGCCCAAAGCAGCATACACCACCACCACGCCCACACCTGTAAATAAAGAAAATGGCGTGAGCCAGTCGAGTCCACCACCAGCATAACGACCATCTATAATTTTGATGCCCTGAATATATGCACCTAAAATCACACCCTGTAAAAAACTGGAAAGTATCGACCCACCAATAAATGCCTTATCCCATAAATGTTTGGTACGATTTGCCTTAAAACGAAACTCAAAGGCAACCCCACGAAAAATCAGGGCAATCACCATGAGGATAATTGGTAAATACAGTGCAGATAAGACGGCTGAATAGACCATGGGAAAAGCTGCAAATAATCCTGCCCCACCGAGTACCATCCATGTTTCATTACCATCCCAGACGGGGGCAACAGTATTCATCATCACATCCCGTTCCTGTTGGTCTTTGACAAAAGGAAAGAGAATCCCAATACCTAAATCAAATCCATCAAGTACCACATAGACCAGTACACCCAAACCAATAATGGCAACCCAGATTAAAGATAAATCAATCATGATGATGCTCCTTTATCCTGTTCATCAAGAGATTCATTGATGGCACTGAGTGGGCGCATCGGGGTTTTAAAATGTCCCACACCGCCTATTTCACTTGCCTGACTATGAATAAACTTTGGTCCCTTATGCATTAGTTTGAGCATGTAATAAATACCCACACCAAACACAATGCAGTAGACCACCACAAAGATAATCAGGGTTAAACCCACCTGCTCGGCTGATACAGGAGAAAGCGCATCTTTGGTTCGCATAATGCCATAGACAATCCATGGCTGCCGTCCAACTTCGGTGGTAAACCAACCTGCCAGTAAGGCAATAAAACCAGAGGGTGTCATAATAAGTGCAAAACCATGAAACCATTTTTGCTCATAGAGTTTGCCTGTTTTTCTAAGCCAGACACTGGCGAATGCCATCAGCAGCATTAACATGCCAAGCCCCACCATAATACGGAAACTCCAAAATACAATGGTTGAGTTTGGACGATCTTCAGGGGCAAAGTCTTTTAATCCAGTGACAGTTCCATCCATTGAATGAGTCAGAATTAAACTACCTAAATTGGGAATAGCGATGGCATATTTGGTACGTTCTTCCTGCATGTCAGGCAGTCCAAATAAATAAAGTGGCATCCCTTCCTCATGATTAGTTTCCCAATGTCCCTCCATGGCTGCAACTTTGGCAGGCTGATGTTTTAAGGTATTTAAACCGTGGGCATCACCAATAAACACCTGTAACGGGGCTAAAATCAGAATCAGCCACAATCCCATGGAAAAGGATTTTTTAACCAGTTCATCACGACGACCTTTCAATAAGTGCCATGCTGCTGTACCTGTGACCAATAATGCTGCCACAAGAAATGCAGCAATACCCATATGTGCCAAGCGATATGGGAATGATGGATTAAAGACAATTGCAAACCAGTCATGTGGCACAATAATGCCATTCTCAATGCTAAAGCCTTGTGGCGTCTGCATCCAGCTATTAGAGGATAGAATCCAGAACATGGAAATACAGGTGCCAATTGCGACCATTAACGTGGCAAAAAAGTGCATGCGAGGACTAACACGCCCCCAGCCAAACAGCATAATCCCCAAGAAACCAGCTTCAAGGAAAAATGCACTCAATACTTCATAGGAAAGTAAAGGTCCTGTAATACTGCCTGCAAAATAGGAAAATTCGCTCCAATTCGTACCAAATTGATAACTCATCACCACACCAGACACCACGCCCATCCCAAAAGACAAGGCAAAGATTTTTATCCAGAATTTAAACAAATCCTGATAAATCGGGTTTTGGGTACGCAACCATTTCCATTCCAGTACCGCCAAAAAACTTGCCAGACCAATCGAAATAGCAGGAAAAATAATATGGAATGAAACTGTGAAAGCAAACTGTATTCTTGCCAGTTCCAAAGCTGTCAGCCCTAAATTCATAAGACCTCCTTACTCAAGCAGATAATGCGGAAAAAATTAAATAAGCAGCAACAACGGTGACAGTCGTTGCAAATATTTTTTGTACCGTTTTAACTGGAATCAGGGTGATGATACGTCGTCCTATTAACATGCCAGCAATACATGCCAAAACAAAACTAAGTGTGACTTCAAGAGGGTACTGAAACCCATCCAGCACATGAATCGAGATACTTAAACCACCGATTAAAAAAATAATCATCAATGAGGTAGCAACGATGCTGTACATGTCCAGATTGGTGATTTTGCGTAGTGCAGGCACAATCACAAAACCACCACCAACCCCCAACAAACCTGTGAGTAAACCTGCTATTACACCGAGTCCTCCCAGTATTGAGGCAGTTTTAACATTCCAGATAAAACGTCCTGTGGATGGGCTAACCTTGCAAGGTGGGTTTTCAAAATCATTGACTTTATTAAAGAAAATACGATAAGCAACAATCAGCATCACCACTGCGAAAGCCAGTGTTAGCCAGAGTGGTTCAACAATATGAGACAGGTGTACACCATAGCGTGCCGATGGAATACTGATTAAAGCAATCCAGATGGCTGCACGATAACGGACAATCTTGTTGAATAAGCCTTGAACAGTTCCAATAAAAGCAGACAAGGTAATTGCTAATAAACCAACAGGTGCCGCTTGAGCCACTGTCCAGCCTTGACTTGCCATCAATGCAGGTACCGCCAAAATGCCACCACCAGCTCCTGTCAAGCCAAGCAAGCAACCAATAACTAAACCCTCAATAATGAGTAAAAACATATCTTGAACCCGCCTTTTATCTCATATCGAATCATTTTTTAAAGTCAAAAAAGCCCTAAACCCATCTCCTATAAAAAGATAGGTATTTGATATATAATTTAATTTATTTTCTTGTGAGCTTCGGTTTAACTAGCCATTCATGCCCTTTGAGCATACCATCCCAATATATAGGTGGTAGAATCTGCTCTTTGAGTAGCCATGCCATACGAGAGGGTTGTTCACCATCTAAGAACCATTTTGGAAAACTTGGTAGCAGCTTGCCGCCATAGCCAAACTCAGCCAGTACAATTTTGCCCCGTTCTACAGTGAGTGGGCATGAACCATAACCATCATAATGAGCAAATTGTTCACTGCCTTTAAGATATTGCAGGACATTAACTGCAACGATTGGAGCCTGTTTACGTGCAGCTGCGGCAGTTTTGGCATTGGGAGCATTCATCACATCACCCAAAGCAAAAATATTAGGATATTTTGGATTGGCATGTTGTAAGGTATGTTGATTGACATCAAGCCAACCTGCTGCATCTACTAAAGAACTGGCACGAATAAAATCGGGGGCTTGCTGTGGCGGTACAACATGCAACATATCAAAATCCGTTGCGATGATTGACTTACTCTCACCTACCACAACCTGAAACCAAGCTCGTTTTTGCTGACCATCGACCTTGATGAGCTGATGATTAAAATTTAAATTGATACCGTATTGTTCAACATATTCCATCAATGCAGGCACATAAGCCGCCACACCAAATAACACCGCACCTGTATTAAAAAAATCTATCTGAATATCTTTCAGCAACCCCTGTTTTTTCCAGTGATCTGCTGATAAGTACATGGCTTTTTGTGGTGCACCAGCACATTTAATTGGCATTGGTGGCTGGGTAAATACTGCTTTGCCTTTTTTTAAATTCTGTACAAGCTGCCATGTATAAGGAGCAAGGTCATAACGGTAATTGGAAGTCACTCCATTTTTTCCGAGTGTTTCTACCAGCCCCTCTATGCCATGCCAATTCAGTTTTAGACCTGGACAAATGACCAGAGCTTCGTAACTTAGTGGTTTACAGCCCTCTAAAATGACCTGTTTATTTTCTGGGTCAAAAGCAGCAACAGCTTGCTGAATCCATTTGACTTTTTGCGGAATTAAATCACGCATCTGACGGGCAGTTTTTGCTGGTGGAAAAATACCACCGCCCACCATCGTCCAACCAGGTTGATAATAATGAATATCGGCAGGGTCAATGATGGCAATATCCAAATCAGCCTGACGTGATAATAGGCTTGCAGCAACGGAAATTCCTGCTGCTCCTGCACCGACAATCACCACCGTATATTTGGTACTACTTTGTGGATTTGCCTGTTTTAACACACGAGGAACAATACCCTGTAAATCATAACCCAACGTTTTTGCAGTGAGTAAAGTCTGTTCAAGATTCTGCTCACGTCCTTGTGATAATGCCCAGAGCGTAATTGAGCGTGTACCTGTGCGGCAAAATGCCAATAACGGTTTTTCGGCATTTTGATACATCATTCTAAATGCCTGTGCCTGCTCATCCGTAACCTGACCACTGGTGACAGGCAAATATTCAACGGTTATGCCATGTTGTGTTGCAGCCTGTTGAATTTCGATGATATTGGGCTGGTCTGCCCCCTCACCATCAGGACGATTACATATAATGGTTTTTATGCCTTGTTCTGCAAGCGTTGTCATATCCTGTGCGGTAATCTGTTCCGAAACTAGAAACTCAGTATTGACCTGTTTAAGTTGCATGACATGATCTCCTTATTTGCCACAGGCTTTATTGGCAGGTAAAGCAATATCAATTTTCTTTGGATAAGGTAAATTCAGATTCTGCATAATGTCGATAAACTCCTGTTTGCTTCGTCCATTGCCCAAACGTGCATTATGTAAACGTTCCTGTCCAACTGTTGAAGACAGTCTGCCTTTGTAATCATGGCCTGGGTAAACAATAGTTTCATCGGGCAAAGAAAAAATTTGTTGATGAATACTGTCATATAAGGTTGCAGCATTACCCTCCTGAAAATCAGTACGACCACAGCCATCTATCAGTAAAGCATCACCTGTAAATACCATACCCTCGACCACATAACTGGTACAGGCATTGGTATGCCCAGGGGTATAACGGGCTTCAACTAAAATATCGCCAATCCGAATTGCACTTTTATCAGTGATAAAAATATCACCACACGCCACACCAGAATTGCGATGCAACACCGTTTTACAACCGAATTTTTCCCTTAACTGATTGGCAGCCGTCACATGGTCAGCATGAACATGGGTATCTAAGCTATATGCCAGAGTTAAGTTCTTTGCTGCCAAGAGCTTGGCATAATGCCCAATCTCGGAAGCCACAGGGTCAATCAATATCGCTTGCTGTGTATCCTCACAGGCGAGTAAATAGGTATAGGTCGAACTTTCCTGTTCAAAGAATTGATGAAATATCATAGGTATTTTTCTCGAATCAAATCAACTTATATTCTAATTTTGCAAATACAATGCCAATTTTATCTTTTAATTTTATATACAGTAAAATCAATTAAATATATTCGTTTTATTTATTTTGGTATTTCAAACAACTTATTTTTGTTTCATAATTTGTTTCAAATGTTGCAACAACTGAAATAACATATGAAACATCAGCCACAAGAAATCGAATGCAGCCCTATACAACTCGAATTAAGTCAAAAATTTCATAGTTGCTCCAAAGAAATGCGGCATATGTATTCAATTATTGAAAAAGTAGCGGTGACTGAATTTCCTGTTTTGGTTCGTGGAGAATCTGGTAGCGGTAAAGAGTTGGTTGCCCAAGCCATTCACCATTACAGTCAGCGTAAGAATGAGGTTTTTATTGCCATTAACTGTGCTGCACTCAATGCCAATATTCTGGAGAGTGAACTGTTTGGACATGTTAAAGGGGCATTTACAGGGGCAATTAGAGAACATAAAGGCGTATTTGAACGTGCAGCAGGTGGCACATTATTTTTGGATGAAATTGCCGAAATTCCACTGGAATTACAAGCCAAGTTATTGCGTATTCTGGAAACAGGTGAATTTACTCCAATGGGTGGGGAAAAATCCATTAAATCTGATGTGCGTATTATTACTGCAACCCATCGGGCATTGAGAGAAGAAGCTCGACTGGGGCATTTTCGACAGGATTTACTCTATCGCTTACGGGTGATTCCTATTTTTATACCGCCTTTACGTGAGCGTAAACAGGATATTCCCCTCATTGCCGAAGCAATTTTAAAAGAACAACAGGAAAGTTTAAACACCACACCTAGACTTACACAACAGGCAATCGAAGTATTGATAAATTATGACTGGCCTGGCAATGTACGAGAACTTAAAAATACGCTGCTCTATGCACTGACGATGGCAAATGATCAATCTCATATTGAAGTCATGGATTTACCCGATGAAATCAGTCATACCCAATACCACAGTGAATGCATCAATTCATTAGAGCCATCACCACAAAAGGGAAAGCTAAACAAAGATACAGTGCAAAAGATGTTAGTCAAATATCAATATGACTTCGCTTTAACAGCTCAAGCCCTTAATATCAGCCGAACTACATTATGGCGTTATCGAAAGTTGTTTAATTTATAGTTGTGCTTCCGTCAGCCATGTCTTAAATGCCACCAGTTTCGGCATATTCTGACATTCTTCCCGATACACCATGTAATACGCCAATACAGATGAACATTGCATATCAGGATATAATCGTATCAATCGCCCCGTTTTTAAATCATCTGCTGCCATGACACTTCTGGCCAATGCCACGCCATGTCCGTCTATGGCTGCCTGTAAAACCGCAGCCGAATTATTGATTTTTAAACCTCGTTGGGTCGGTTCATCACTAATCTGATTGTACTGTAACCATGTATCCCAAGTCGTAAACCCTGAATGGGCATCCATTGTTAAATCATGGATTAATGGTAGATTTAATAAACTCTTAGGATCTTGTAATTGTAGCTGATACTTCTGATAAAACGCAGGCGAACAAACAGGAAATACCTCCTCATCCATTAACTTCTCTGCAACCAATCCTGACCAGTTGCCTTGTCCATATCGCACTGCAATATCAATACCATGACGTCCAAAATCCACAGGCTTTAAATTGGTATCCAGTCGAATATCAATCTCAGGATAAGCTTGTTGAAAAGTATCAATTCTTGGTAACAGCCATTTCGCTGCAAAAGCAGGACTGATGGCAACAGTTAAAACCCCTGTTGAGGTTTGAGCTTGTAATTTTTCCAGTCCAAGTATCAGCCTGTCGAATCCTGCACGAATATCAGGTAATGCCAACAATGCCGCTTCAGTTGCTACCAGTCTGGCTTTACCTCCTGTACTCCGCTGAAACAAGGTCATGCCGAGATAATCTTCTAGACTTTTAACCAGTTGTCCTACTGCCGCAGGGGTAACATTTAGTTCATCAGCAGCAGCCGAAAAACTTTGATGTCTGGCACTAGCCTCAAAAGCTCTTAATGCGTTGAGATATACAGGAGTTTTCATTCTAAAGATTTTCTATTAATCATCACAAGATTATCTCATTTGTTTATATAGGACATGAATCATAAAATCAATCCATGCAAATGACATACAGAATAGATATGTCAGGGAAAAACTCAAAATTGATAGAGGATGGCATAGTCATGAATAGATTTTCTTTGAAAGTAGCGATTGTAACAGGTGGTGGTTCAGGTATTGGTAAAGAGGTTGCCACTCGCTTAGTGAAAGAAGGTGCAAATGTTGTCATTACTGGACGTAATGAAGATAAGTTAAAACAGGCTGCTCAGGATATTGATGCCACAGGTGAGCATATCCGTTATTTTGCTGCGGACATTGCATCCCCAATAACTTCACAACAACTTGTTGATTTCACCACCGCAGAATTTGGTGGGGTTGATATCCTGATTAACAATGCTGGCATTTTTGCGCCTAAACCATTTCTGGAAGTCTCTGAATCTGAATATGACGGATTTCTAGACATCATCTTAAAAGGCAAGTTTTTCATGGCTCAGGCTGCCGCAAAAGCCATGCAGTTACGTGGTGGCGGTGCAATTGTTCAAACAGGTTCGTTATGGGCATTACAGGCAGTTAAAGCAACGCCATCTTCTGCCTATTCTGCTGCGAATGCTGGTGTACATGCATTAACTCATAACTTAGCAATTGAACTTGCAGAGGTGAATATCCGTATTAATACCGTTGCTCCTGCTGTAGTTGAAACACCTGTGTACAACACCTTTATGACAGATGATCAAGTGAAAGAAGCACTTCCATCTTTTAACTCGTTCCATCCATTAGGTCGTAACGGTCAGCCTGCCGATGTTGCAGAAGCGATTTTATTCCTTGCCTCAACAAATGCAGCATGGATTACAGGAACCATTCTACCTGTTGATGGTGGTGTAATGGCTGGTCATTAATTTATACCTATTTTTAACCTTTTAGCTAAGTGAGATTTAATATGCAAGACTGGAATAATTATCGTGATTCTTTATTACAACGTGTGGGTGAATATGCTCAACTTGCGCCAGATGTAATGAAAGCCATTGGTTCACTTGAGCCAAGTATTGGCAAGATGGGAAAACTGGATGCCAAAACCCATGAATTGATTGCTCTGGCAGTCGCTGTAACGACACGTTGTGATGCATGTATTGCCGTTCATTCTAAAAAAGCGATTGAACTAGGTGTGAGCCGTGAAGAAATTGCAGAAGCTCTTTCTGTGGCAATTGCATTAAATGCTGGTGCTGCCCTGACTTATTCAGCCCGTGTTTTAGAAGCAGTAGATAGCGTAAGTCAGCAATAACATTTTTAAATTCTTCCTCCTATTGATCTGCATCAGGTCAATAGGATATTTGCCTTTTTGAATGGATGAGACAAAGCATGTTAATTAACGCTGATTTTTCCCAAATGGCTGTGGTTAAACCCAACGACTATCAATGGGTCAAGTCTCCTCGTGGTGAAGTTGAAAGAGTTATGCTGGATCGGGTTGGAGATGAAACTGCCCGTGCCACGAGTTTGGTTCGTTATACACCACACACCATTTTTCCAGAGCATCAGCATCCATTGGGTGAAGAAATTTTGGTGCTTTCAGGAACATTCACTGAAAATAATGATCAGCATTATCCAGCAGGCTGGTATTTACGCAATCCAGATGGTTCAAAACATACTCCATCCAGTGAAGATGGCACACTGATTTTTGTCAAACTCATGCAAATGTCCAAGACTAATACTGAGACTGTGCGTATCAATACTCATTATCCTGAAAACTGGCAAACACTTGGTCAGCGTCTGATTTGTCCCTTATACCTCTCGCATGATGAACATACCTATCTCGAAAAACTTAAACCACATCAGAGTTTTGATGAACATAGTTTAAATGGGATAGAACTTTTAATTGTACAGGGTGAATTGATTGCAAATGGAGAGTGTTATCCCACAGGTTCATGGATTCGTTTACCACTTCAAAGTAGCCATAGTTTTTATGCAAGTGAAATAGGCGCAATGCTGTATGTAAAAACAGGCCATCTTTCCTCTGCCCAAAAATTTATGGAGCAGCAGTCATGATACAGACCAAGATTGCCATTATTGGCGCAGGATTAAGTGTAATGGCCCCCGAATAGTCACCACCTCGTTAGATGATTTATCATTGAAAC
>CAYJUB010000006.1:0-17738 GCA_964373145.1 uncultured Moraxellaceae bacterium | reverse complement strand
TTTATAAATTGAAAAATAGCTGCATTCGTTTCTAAATTATACATCTTGTTTCGCACTATCTCGCTCGAGCTGTGTTAAGATTCATGACTTTGAAATTTTTTGGCTTTGCTAGTTTATGTTTAGTTTGCACCCAAAACTCGCTCAGGATACATTCCTTATTGGCGACTTTCCATTATCAACATGCCGTTTGATGAATGATATGCAGTACCCTTGGCTGATTCTTGTACCTCGTGTTCCGCAGGTGACTGAGTTGTACGAGTTGACTCCACGAGTTCAAGCACAGTTCTTACGTGAATCAAGCTGGTTATCTAGTCAGTTATCACGTACGTTTCGTGCAGATAAAATGAATGTCGCTGCACTGGGCAACATGGTATCGCAATTGCATTTCCATCATATTGTCCGTTATCAAAATGATGTCTCATGGCCGAATCCAGTGTGGGGCAATCGTGGCGTTGAATACAACGTTGAAGCATTAGCTCGTATGCGTCAAACATTAATGTTGGCTTTGCGCGGTCAAAGTGAAATGCCGTTTGATTGGAAAATGGACTAAACTGATTACGAGTATGTAGATGTGCAAGAAGGCATACTCATTGTAATTAGGATTGAGTGTATGCGATGGAATGAGTACACTCAATGTGATTGATTTAAAAATAAAAAAGAGACACCAAGGACATGTCTGGAAAGCTTTAAGGATAAAGCTTGGTAGTTGCTATTCAAACGCGAGCATGAAATATGGCGTATACGACTTCAATAGGTTTCTTACAATGGTTTGGCCAGCAACGCCGGACTGCTGCATATATCGTATTCATCACCATTTTTTTAATCAGCCTATACGACAATCACAACACCTTACGCTATAGCAATAAAAGCATATTTTTTATGTCGATTATGCTGTCGATGCCTTATATACAGCTTAAACTTTCCGAATATTTACATAGAAGAAAGTCCAAGCAAGATGACGAATCTGCATATTTTCCGAATGATATTCGAAATATGCAGATGATTTGGTCTGTTGTTTTACTGGATGCAGTGTGCACTGGTCTTGCAATCACTTTTCTGCAATTTGCTTTAACGCCATCTTTAATATTCATCATGATGCTGATCTTTCGATTGATTGAATTTAGAAATTTATTTTTTCTAGTGATTAATCTGTTGATTGTAATATTAACCGCTTATATTTCATCAGATTTGTTAGATATTGATTTAAATCATGTTTTTTATGCAGGTGGTGCATTTCAGGAGTCGTCTGCACTTGTTCGCATTACCAGCATTGTGGGCTTCACACTTTATATTGCGATCTCATTAAATTTTGCAGAGCGACAAGTTGAGATTCTAAAAAAGAATTATTCGGATTTAGAAGTAAAAAATAATCGCTATATCAAAATGGCCAATAAAATCGCACGCTATGTTCCGAGTCAAGTGTGGCAAGCGATTGCAAATGATTCTCTTGAAACTACTTTAGATAATAAAAGAAAAAAACTAACGATTTTTTTCTCAGATATTCAAGGTTTTACAGAGCTTTCTGAGAGGTTGTCGCCAGACGATTTAGCGCATTTGTTGAATATGTATTTCGATAAAATGTCGAATATTGCCAAAAAATATGGCGGTACGATTGATAAGTTTGTTGGCGATGCTTTAGTTATTTTCTTTGGCGATCCGACGACTAAAGGTACGCATGCAGATGCTTTAGCTTGTGTTGATATGGCGATCGCCATGCAAAATGAAATGAAGCGGTTACGCCAAAAGTATCAACATTCCGATTTTGGGAAATTGCATGTGCGTATGGGCATAACCACGGGATATTGCCATGTCGGTAATTTTGGTAGTGCTTCGCGAATGAGCTATACCATCATTGGCAAAGAGGCAAACGTTGCTGCTCGATTGCAGTCTGAAGCGAGTCCAGATGAGATATTGATCACGGATGAAACTTTTCATCAGATCAAAACCCAAATTCGATGTTTAGATCATGGCGAGATTAGTTTACGTGGTATTGCGCAACCTTTGAAAACTTGGCAAGTACAAGGGCGATTTGAAAGTGTGCCGACGCTTCAGCGTCGCTGGAGTGAGTATGAGTTGGATGGCTTTAATATGCAGCTCGATCTTGATCTCGTCAAATCTTACGATAAAGAGAAAATCAAAATCGCGCTAAAACAAGTCGCTGATAATCTTGATCGGGCGCATGATATTTAATAATAAAACCATCTAAAGCATTAAATTATTAAGATATTAATGCTTTTCAGATGCGTGATTAATGGTGTAGCGCGGGATTTCAATAATAAGATCTTTGTCTGCAACTTTCATTTGACAAGAGAGGCGTGAGTCGGGTTCTAAGCCCCATGCACGATCAAGCAAATCTGCTTCAACGTCGTCCATTTCTTCTAATGAATTAAATCCTTCACGAACAACGATGTGGCAGGTAGTGCAAGCAGCCGACATATCGCAAGCGTGTTCAATTTTTACGCCATTATCAAGCAGTTGCTGACAGAGGTTTTTTTCTTTGTCGGCTTCAAACTCAGCACCATTTGGGCAAAACTGAGCATGTGGCATTACTTTGATACGTGTCATTTATAAACTTCCAATTCGTTCAAATTCATTTAAGTCTGTGGTGTTCTTAACGCCAATCGGTCAATGAAGTACCTTTCAAAGCTTTGCTCACACTACGATTCATACGCAGTGCCGCAAATGCATCGCTATGGATCTTTAATTGATTAGTGCACGCCTGGATATTGGCCAGTTGATCCGTATTAAGCGCATCTTTTAATAGTGCAATTGATACATGTAACGAATCACGTTCTTCTTGCGTCAGTAAGTCTTGATCTTGAATGATGGCTTGCTCTAAAGCCATTAATTCACGTTCAACTTCAACTTTTGCTTCAAGTAAGTTACGTAAGTCTTTATCTTCTTGAGCATTTTTAAAGCTTTCTGTCAGAAAGCGTTCAGCATCAATATGCGATAAACCATATGAAGGCTTAATCACGATGTCGCTTTGGACACCAGTCGTTGTTTCGCGTGCAGAGACCGAGAGGAGACCATCGGCATCAATCTGAAAGCTGACCATAATTCGCGCCGCGCCAGCCATCATTGGCGGAATACCGCGCAATTCAAAGCGGCCTAAAGAGCGATTATGCTCAACAGTTTCGCGTTCACCTTGTAAAACATGGATGAGCATCGCGGTTTGACCATCTTTATAGGTCGTGAATTCTTGTTGGCGAACAATCGGAATAGGCGAGTTACGCGGAATTAAGCGCTCTACCAAGCCGCCCATGGTTTCTAAGCCAAGCGAAAGCGGGGTGACATCAAGTAATAATGCGCCGTCTTTACCATTGCCAACCAACTGATCCGCAGAGATTGCAGCGCCGAGTGCAACGACTTGATCTGGATCTAGTGTACAGAGCGGGGTGCGTTGAAATATACCTTCGACACTACGTTGAATTGCTGGGATTCGTGTAGAACCACCAACCAAAACAACTGCATCAACTTCTTCAACCTTGCGTTTAGCATCACGTAAAACGCGTTTGCAAACTGATAAAGTTTTTTCTATCAATGGTTTAATGAGTTCCTCAAAAACCGTTACAGTTAACGTTAATGGTTTTTCATTAATCGTTACGGTAACGTTTTCTTGGGTACTCAAAGCTTCTTTGGCTTGTCGTGCAGCTTTCAGTAATGCTTGTTGTTCAGATGGAGATGAATTCGCTTGTCCAGTTTGTTCGTTAAACCAACCGACAATTAAACGATCAATATCATCACCACCAAGTGCAGTGTGTCCGCCTGTTGCAAGGACTTCAAACACACCTTTGCTTAAGCGAAGTACTGACACATCGAATGTGCCGCCACCAAAGTCATAAATAACTTGAATTCGTTCTTCATCATTCGCTTGATCTATGTGATCTAAGCCATAAGCAATCGCTGCTGCAGTAGGTTCATTGAGTAAGCGTAATACGTTGATGCCGGCATGTTGCGCCGCTTCACGTGTTGCTTGGCGCTGTGCTTCATCAAAGTAGGCAGGAACGGTAATAACCGCACCGATGAGTTCGCCACCGAGGGCTTTTTCCGCGCGAACACGTAATGTTTTCAGGATATCAGCAGAGACTTCGATTGGTGTTTTGCGACCTTGTGCTGTCACAAAAGCCGGCATTTCGTCTTCTTGACCGATCAAAACGTAAGGATGATCAAATTTGATATCGTTTTTTGAGCGCCCCATGAAGCGTTTGACTGAAATTAGGGTATTCGTTGGGTCTAAAACCGCTACATCTAAGGCTTTGTGACCAACAACGGTTTGTGGTGTGAGATTATCTTCATCACCAGTCAGTTGGTAATGCACCACAGAGGGCAACAACAATGCGCCATTTTCATCGGCAAGAATCGCAGGGCGACCCGAACGGACGGTCGCAACGAGGGAATGGGTTGTTCCGAGGTCGATGCCTACCGCAAGACGATGTTGATGCGGTGCTGTGGTTTGACCGGGTTCTGCAATCTGGAGCAAAGCCATTGCGCGATTAAATCCTACAAAATATGAGTAAAAGGAGCGAGCGATTCATTAAGAATTAGGCGCGTACCATTAAAAGTCTTCTAAATCATCAAATTGATCTTCAGCGGAATCAATGTCATTCAGAATTTTCTGCATAAAAGCCAGTTTACGACAGGTATCTCGTGCTTCAGCCCAGTCTTCTTCCGCGTAATCAATTCTAAATTCATTTGATAATGCTTGAATCCATTGATTAATTTCACTGCGTAAGCCTTCTAAGGCTTCTGGTGAGTCTACTTCATCTAACTGTTCGCGAACTTCGAGGGCACTTTGCAAGAACTCGATGTCGCCAATCGATTGCTCTAATGCAATTGCTTGTTTCTTGAGCTCTAGCAAGTATGCAGCGCGTTTCGCAGCGATACGCAAGGTATCGTAAGCTTGATTGACCTTTGCAGATTGCTGAAGTTGTGCGAGTGCAGTTTGATCTGAATTTGATTGCGCCTGAAGTTGATCAGGGTGATATTGGCGCTGTAGTGCGCGATAGCGTGTCGTCAATTGACTTAAATCAACATCAAATGAAGGGGCTAGGTCGAATAATTCAAAAAAATTCAAAAAACATTCCTGCTATAAGCGCGCACAACTTTGTGATTAATCAGTAAGCTGATCAATAAACTTCAAACGGATTAAACGGTGAATGATTCGCCGCAACCACATTCGCCCGTTTTATTTGGGTTTTCAAAGCGAAAGCCTTCGTTCAGCCCATCTTTTACATAGTCCATTTCTAGACCATCGAGATAAACCAAGCTTTTTGGGTCAATGAATACATTGACGCCGTGCGCTTCAAATTTTTGATCATGCGGATCAACTTGATCAACGAACTCAAGGACATAGGCGAGGCCAGAGCATCCTGATGTTTTCACGCCGACACGAATACCTTCGCCTTTACCGCGATGAGTCAAATAATCACGCACATGCGTCGCCGCGCGCTCACTCAGGCTAATACCTGCGGTTGTCGTTGCTACTTCTGTCATCGGAATTACTCCTACTGCTTAACTTGATAAATCAACTGCACAGTAAAACTTAACTCAAGTTTTCAAGCTAAGTATTCTGTTTAATCTAACGCATTATCAAAGATCAGGAAAACGTTAAACCGTTTCAGGCGCTTGATGTTTGCTGCGATAGTCTTGAATTGCCGCTTTGATCGCATCTTCAGCGAGCACTGAACAGTGGATCTTGACAGGTGGCAATGCCAATTCTTCAGCAATTGCAGAGTTTTTGATTTGGCTGGCTTCGTCCAAGTTTTTACCCTTGAGCCATTCAGTAACCAATGAACTTGATGCAATTGCAGAACCGCAACCATAAGTTTTGAAACGTGCGTCTTCGATGATGCCCGCGTCGTTCACTTGGATTTGCAGACGCATGACATCACCACACGCAGGTGCGCCAACCATGCCAGTACCAACATCAGCAGAGTTTTTGTCGAGCACGCCAACATTGCGTGGATTTTCGTAATGGTCGATGACCTTGTCGCTATATGCCATGATACGTCTCCTGTTTTCCCCTCATCGGGGATGAGTAGCGTCTATCTAATATATGGGGATCATTACTGATGATTTCAGCTTTGAGCCCCCGTTAAATTGTGTTTCTACCGCATCCAGTACAATTACATGCCTTTAAAAAAGTAACATGTAACCAACGATTCTTTATAAATCAACTTTCTAAATCAGTGTTCTGCCCACTCAACAGTAGACAAATCAATTCCTTCTTGGTGCATATCCCACAGTGGAGACAGTGCGCGCAGCTTGTCTACTGCGAATTTTGCAAAATCAAGCACTTGATCAACTTCTTCTTTGGTCGTGAAGCGACCCATGCTGAAACGAATCGAGCTATGTGCCATTTCATCTGACAGTCCAAGTGCGCGAAGAACGTATGAAGGCTCAAGCGTTGCCGAAGTACATGCAGAACCGCTTGATACGGCAAGGTCTTTCAGTGCCATCATCAATGATTCGCCTTCAACAAAGTTGAAGCTAACGTTCAAATTATTTGCCACACGTTGAACAGCGTCGCCATTCAAATACACTTCTTCAAGGGTATGTAAGCCTTCCCATAGTTCGTCGCGTAAAACTTTTAAACGGGCTTGTTCTGCAACCATTTCTTTACCAGCGATTTCAAACGCTTCACCCATGCCTACAATTTGGTGGGTCGGAAGTGTGCCTGAACGCATACCACGCTCATGACCACCACCGTGCATTTGTGCTTGTAAACGAACGCGAGGCGAGCGACGGACAAAGAGTGCGCCAATGCCTTTCGGGCCGTAAGTTTTGTGTGCTGAAAAGCTCATCAAATCAACTTTCAGGGTTGATAAGTCGATTTCAACTTTACCCGTTGCTTGAGCAGCATCAACATGGAAGTAAATACCGCGCGCGCGTGTCATTTCACCAATCGCAGCAACATCAGTAATCGTACCGAGTTCATTGTTGACCATCATTAATGAAACGAGAATCGTGTCATCACGGAACGCAGCCGCAACCGCTTCTGGATGAATCAAGCCCGTACCTGGTTCCGGATCGAGGTAAGTGACTTCATAACCTTCGTCTTCGAGCTGACGGCAAGGATCGAGTACCGCTTTATGTTCGATTTTGCTGGTAATGATGTGCTTGCCTTTCTTGGCGTAGAAATGCGCAACGCCTTTAATGGCTAAATTGTTTGATTCGGTTGCACCTGAAGTCCAGACGATTTCGCGTGGATCAGCATGAACGAGATTTGCAACTTGTTCGCGTGCATGTTCAACGGCTTCCTCAGCTTGCCAGCCGTAGCCATGTGAGCGAGATGCAGGGTTACCGAAATCACCATCCAACGTCAGAAACTGCATCATTCGCGCGGCAACACGCGGATCAACAGGTGTTGTCGCAGCATAATCGAGATAAATTGGACGTTTCATATCAAGCACTCATTCATGGTATTCATTTAAAGCAATCATTTAAAAACAGTATTTACGCACTAACTATTGAATCTAAAACAGGTATTACGACATCGATACCGCTGATTGTGGTCTAGATTGCGGCAATAAATCAGCAATCACATGGGTATCGCTGTTTGAAATGCCAGATTTGGCAACCAAATCCGCAATGGTGACACCAGACAAATAACTTTCAATTTGGGTCGATAAGTCGTGCCAGAGGTCATGAGTCAGGCATTTCGCGCCTTTTAGGCAGTTACCTTGACCGTCACACATCGTTGCATCGACTGATTCATTAACCGCTTCAATAATGTCTAGGATGGCAATTTCGTGGCTAGGCTTGGCTAAACGATAGCCGCCCATTGCGCCACGGCTGCTGGAAACAAGGCCACTACGTTTTAACTTGCTAAATAGCTGTTCTAAGTAAGCAATAGAGATCGACTGACGCGCTGCAATTTCTGCAAGCGTAATAGGCTGTTCATTAAGAGCTGCCTGAAGTGCCAAGTCGAGTAGGGCGGTCACGGCATAGCGACCGCGCGTAGTTAAGCGCATGGGCTGGTTCCGTTCCCAGAGATGATTAAATGGTGTGTGGCTATTTTAATCAATCCCGACTAATTTAGTCAAGATTAAATTAGTTCTATTTTGAAGAATTCGTGCGAGGATGTTTTATAGGTTAGTGGTTGAATGTTAAGAATATTATTGATTATTTTGGTCTTATTTTGCGGAGGAATGCGCATTTATTGCTAAATTGCGTGCCAAATTATAACCAATAATCTCAATAAGAGCATCAATTTGATGCGGTTTTCATCTTTTTATAGGTGGATTGGTGGTCCTTTTTGCTCATTGGAGTGATGAGCAACAAGGAATTAATAGGGAGGGTGAGTTGTATCAATGATCTACTATAACCATCCATGACACGCCGAAACGATCTGCAACCATGCCGAATTGTGGGGAGAAGAATGTCTTGGTGAGTGGCATTTGAACTTGGCCTCCATCGCTGAGGTTTGCGAAAAGGCGTTGGGCTTCGGCTTCGTTATCTGCCTTAATGCAAAGCGAAAAACCTTGCGTTACGGCTTGCCCTGAACAGCGGCCATCAGAAGCCATAATGTCTGTATTACCGATGTGAAAAGAGGCGTGCATGATTTTATTTTCCGACTCTGGCGGAATCATGCTGACTTCGGGTGGCTCTGGATTATCTTTAAAACGCATGAGCATTGTGACTTCTGCGCCAAGAGCTGTTTTGTAGAATTCTAATGCTTCTTCACAGCGACCTTCGAAGAATAAATATGGTTGTACTTTCATCATTAACTCCTTTTTAATCAATAGTTTTATGTGTTTTACGTATGCCTGATTTTGAGGGTATTGTTCTCTTATTTGTCTGGATAAGTGAACACCGTTCACAATGAACTATGAATAATGTACGCTGTCCACAATAGTATGCTTTAATGTTAAAGTGTTGTGTACGATGTTTATGGATAATGAGTATCTGGAGGTTTAAAACGTGACGACTGCGAAGACTAACAAAACGCCAATTACGCGCAGTACGTATCGTCATGGTGATTTAAAACGTGCGTTGTTGGAGGCTGGAATTGCGCTGGCGCGTGATGGTGGCCCTGATGCAATTGTCATTCGTGAAGTGACGCGGCGGGTTGGTGTTGCGCCGAATGCGGCTTATCGTTATTACGAGAATCGACAACAATTGCTTGAAGCGGTTCGAGCGGCTTCGTTATCAGCACTTGCTGTTTTTATGGAAAATGAATTAGCGAAATTACGCGGTGAAAAAAATGCTGTGGATTTGGCGCGTGCAAATCTTCGAGCTGTTGGTACGGGATATTTGCGGTTTGCGGTTAAGGAAACAGGATTGTTTCGTACAGCGTTTGCATCATCTGAAAATGTCGAAGAAGATAACGATCCTGCTAAAACTGGCAAAAGTGGATTAAATCCTTTTCAGTTGCTGGGTGCTGCTTTGGATAAATTAATTGATGCAGGTGTGCTTGCAGCTGATCATCGTGAATCTGCTGAATATTTTGCTTGGGCGGCTGTACATGGTTTGGCGATATTGGCGATTGATGGGCCATTACGTAATTTAAATCAAAGACAATTTGATGAGCTGGGACAAAGGTTGTTGGATATGGTCGAGAAAGGACTTTAGGTAATTTGATTGGGAAGTCAATTAGAATTTATGTCTAAATCAAAGAGAGTGCACTTCTAGAGTTAGCCCAGTAGTTATGTTGTATGAAGATTGAACAACCCTAACCTTAATCAAGGGCTGTCCAATTTTTTACCTAAATCTTTTTTAACGAACCTCTACCTTCGCTAGAACTTTATATAGAATCTCTGGTGAGAATTTTGCTAATAAAACAGCAATTCGTTCTGTATTTTTTTGATCGATAGTAGCCAGTTTAAAAAAGGATCTAAAATCTCATTATCAATGGTTGGTGTACCAGTCCACTGAATTGGCAATACCTGACTAAATCTATCGGGTAGTTTTTTCTCATGATGTTATCGCCTGATTTAATCCGTAGAATTTCAATGCATTTTCACGAAAAATGGCTTTCAGTGCGTGTTCACCATGCGGATGGATGACACTCGCGTAGGCTTGAATGAGATTTTCCAAAGAGGCTGATGGTTTATCCATTGGAAAATTAGAGGCGAAAATCAGGCGTTCATAGCCAAAAACGTCGATTGCGTGATCTACAAAAGGCGAAATGAGTTGCACAATCTGGTCAACAGTCGCTGAGGTATTTAGACGATGAAATTGATGACCCAGCACAGGCATAAACAAACCTGACATTTTGACATGCACATGCTTTTGTTCAGCCAACAAGGAGATATCGTATTGCCATTTGTTAAATATGTGCTGACGTTCCAGCGCGGTACGCCCCGTAAATTTTCCTACAGGCCCAAAGACCCCCACGGGTGTTCCTAAGTGATCCAGAACAATAGGGATTTGGGGGAAACGCGATGCGAGCCAAGTCACATCAGGGAGCTGTCCTGAATAAACAAATGCATCGAATCGGAGTTGGTATTTTTCGAGTAGTGCAAAGCCTTTTAGAAATGCTGGATCGGTATATCGACCACATTTTGGATACCAATCAAAAACACCTGGGTCGGGGTGATTTGAAGCCATTGCACGTATGCCACGAAAACGCGGTGAAGCAGCCAAATGTCGCTGCAATATCTGCTCAAACCTTGGAGAAGCTGGATCCGCAGAGCCAATAATTCCAGCTAGATTTGGTAAATACTGTGTACCAAAGGGCAAGCGATCGACCCATGTCGTTTCGTCAACCTTCGCAAATCGACCATGTCCATGCCAGTCGGCTTCGACATGAACCACAGACTTCACCTCAAAACGCCCGCAGTCTTGACGGTAGTCAGCGGGTAGGTAAGGCGAAATGACATGATCGACGTTTCCTACGGTATCCAGCATTTTTTTGGGCATGCCCGCCTTGGCGACTTGGCGCATTACATTGGGGTAGCGTCCCAGTAACTTCACTAATACATTAGCCTTGTGCGGCATTGAGTAGGGATCCCATTGGTGAATATGCGGATCAATGATCGGAAAGTTGAGTAGGTTCATTAGACTTAATCCTTCAAATGATAAGAGTGACCCGCGCTATGGCGACCAAAAGAACTTCCAAGTGCTTTGATTTCAACTCTAGTTTGGGTACAGAGTGGCGTGCTTGCTGTCCCAAGAATATATTCCAACAAGGCTGTAGCACAAACAACAACGGTGCTTCGAACTAAATGGCCAAGGCATTTTGCGAAGTATCTCATTATTACTTGTTTAATATTTTAATAGTGATGAAGTTTTCGACTTCTTGTAGTGTCTTTTAATGATCCTATTTTTACTTTTTCATCATCACTATATTTAACATAGGCTGCATTATGCGATGTAAGTTCGGAGTCAAAAAATGTACGTTTATTTATCAATCTCTATCTGTTCTTTCTTAGCTGCTTGTTATTTCCAATCATCAATTTTTGTAATATTCAGTGCTTTTTTCTCTGGTTATACATGGGCTTATTTTTGGCTTTATTTTAGTAATTAGAATAAAAAAACACCTGAAATTTCTACATTCTCTGTAGATCCTCAATTTTTAGCGAGCGTAAGTGAGAGGATGAACGGCGATTGCGAGCGCGAGCAAAAAAAATAATTTGAGGATTTAAAATATAAGTCAGGTCGGGTTTCAGGCTGTACAGTCGATATCGACGATTCAGGTGTACATAATTTTTCGATTCTTTTGGTTGATAATCATTTCCATATTTTACGATTCTAGCGATGTTTTAATATTGGGGGGAGTTCCCCGAATTAGCGCAGTACTTATGTCGTATAATGTATATTATGTTAAATAAGATAATTGCAATATGCACGCAAATACTGCTCTTTCTGTTCAAAGTACTTAATATGCTACTTGGTTATGATACTTTTTAAGTTAGGAATGTTTTTATGAAGTGCACAAAAATAGAAATCATAATTTGAAGTTAAATAACTTTTCCAACGTTCTAACACTTGAATATCTTGTTTGTTTTGCAAATCCGATGAGGATTTTGGGAGGTTTAGTTGAGCGTCATACAGAGAGATGTTGGGATCTCCTTTAGAAAGTGAATAAATGATCTTATCAGTCAACTCGATTGCCATTTTTCTGAAAAATTTAGGATTGGTGAAACATCCTACTAATTTGAAATTGGAATGCGTCTGATGATTACCTGATAAAAAACTATCAAGCGCATCATAATATCCATAATCATCATATCTTTTTTTATTGATTGATGGATCTATTGCAAAATCAATAACCTGAAAGATAGCCTTATCCTTTTCTGAAATAATAGAAAAAGTATTTTTTGCTTTCATAATTAACTCAACGGGTTGAGTAATAGTTTTATGCATAGGATGCACATCCTCCACTGTTCCATCTGCCATGGTAACGGGTTTGGAATGAACGCTACTCGAAAGCAAAAAAATGAAGACCACATAAATTATTTTCATTGCCTACCTTAGTTCCAAGCTAATCAATTTTTTGATCTCGGTGTAATCAAATATTTATCGTCTAGCCTGTAAATACAATGGATTCACTCTAGGCAACAAGGCCTGAATATTTTGAATACGGGTTTGTGAACCAGGGTGCGTGCTTAAAAATTGTGGTGGCTGACCTTGACTGGCAGCATTCATTTTGTTCCATAAGCTAATGGCTGCTTGTGGATTATAACCAGCGCGTGCCATCAACTCTAAACCCAGTGCGTCGGCCTCACTTTCCTGATTGCGGCTAAAGGGTAAATTCAAACCTAATTGCGTTGCAATGCCTGCCAATTGCGCCTGACCTTCTGTTAAGCCAGCTGCTGAAGCTAAAACACTCAACCCGAGTTGAGTTGCACCACTTCTTGAAGCTCTCTCGCGCCCATGTTCACGTAAGGCATGAGCCATCTCATGACCCATAATTGCGGCAATTTCATCATCCGTTAGGCTTAGGCGATCAACAATACCCGTGTAAAACATGATTTTACCGCCAGGCGCGCAGTAAGCATTGAGCTCATTGCTTTTCAGCATATTCACCTGCCAATTCCACGTTCTTGCATTAGGGTTGTAAACATTAACCTGTGGAATCAAACGGTTGGCAATCCGCTGAATTCGCTGTAATTGTGCAGCATTTGGATTGAGCAATCCTTTTTGATTTGCTTCAACCAGCGTTTGCTGATAGCTCTTTGCAGAAGCTTGATTAATTTCTGCGCTGGAAACCAGCATCAATTGTTTGCGGTCAGCGCCTGTTGAGCTGTTCTGGGTTGAACTGCTACAGCCTGATAATAAGGTCAAACCACTCAACGCCAATACTGGAAAAATACGCATAACAGTGAACCTCACGAGTGCCTCAAATAATGGAAGTGTATCTTTTTACACTGTTTTCTTAAGCGTTAGCATACTGATAATGCTTGGTCATTTTCCATGGTTAATTTGTAGAAATCGTACCGTGGGTAGATGCACAAAACCCATGGGCGATAGTCAACTCATTAAACATACAGTTAAAATATTGATTTAAAATTATTTGGTAATCAAATCAATTAGGTACTGTGTCGTGGGTTACGTTCCTTAACCCACCCTACGTTATGTATTACCTTAACCAGATCAAGCCACCATATTAGCCCGCGCTGTATGCAGCTTTTTATAACTGTCGATGAGGCGCAGATGTCGATCAAGCCCTTCCAATTTCATACTCGTCGGCGTTAAACCGAAGAAGCGCACGCTCCCATCCACTGACCCCAACACCGCTTCCATCCGAGCGTCTCCAAACATGCGACGGAAATTAACCGCATAATCATCCAGTTTTAGCTCGTCATCCAGCATCACCTCAAGCACCACATTCAAGCATTGATAAAACAATCCACGCTCGACCGTGTTGGTGTTGAATTGTAGGAAGGTTTCAACCAGCTCTTTCGCCTCCTCAAATTGCTTCAAAGCAAGATGAGTCAGCAGTTTTAACTCTAGAATCGTGAGCTGACCCCAGACTGTATTGTCGTCAAATTCGATGCCAATCAATGTTTTGATTTCAGTGTAATCATCGACTTCACATTCTTCTAAACGCTTAACCAATGCATCAAGAGCCGCATCATCTAAGCGATGCAAATTCAAGATATCTTCGCGGAACGACAGTGCTTTGTTGGTGTTATCCCAGATCAAATCCTCAACCAGATAAATTTCTGAATAATCGGGCACTAAAATACGACAAGCTGTTGCACCTAAATGCTCGTACACGGCCATGTACACTTCTTTGCCCATGCCTTCAAGAATGCCGAACAGTGCCGCAGCCTCCTCGGTATTTGGGTCACTGCCCCAGCCCGAAAAATCCCACTCCACAAACTTGTGATCCGCTTTGGCACTGAAAAAGCGCCATGACACGACGCCACTGGAATCAATAAAATGTTCAACAAAGTTATTCGGTTCAGTCACCGCATTACTTTCAAAAGTTGGCTGAGGTAAATCGTTCAAGCCTTCAAAACTGCGACCTTGCAACAACTCCGTGAGACTGCGTTCTAACGCTACTTCTAAACTTGGGTGCGCCCCGAATGAGGCAAACACACCGCCCGTACGCGGGTTCATTAAGGTGACACACATCACTGGGTACTGACCGCCCAGCGAAGCATCCTTCACCAGCACTGGAAAGCCTTGCTCCTCCAGCGCTTGAATACCCGCCAGAATGTTAGGATATTTCGCCAACACTTCCTGCGGTACATCAGGCAGTGTCATTTCGCCTTCCAGAATTTCACGCTTTACTGCACGTTCAAAAATTTCCGACAAACACTGAACCTGAGCTTCCACCAGCGTATTACCCGCACTCATGCCGTTACTTAAATACAAATTTTCAATCAAATTGGATGGGAAATAAACCACTTCGCCATCGGATTGACGGACAAACGGCAGCGAACAAATGCCGCGTTCAGTATTACCCGAATTGGTATCGTACAAATGCGTGCCAAGCAATTCATCTTCTGGGTTGTAAATCTCTAGGCAATATTCATCGAGAATTTCTTTAGGTAACTCACCGTTCAAACCAGGCTTAAACCATTTTTCATCTGGGTAATGGACAAATGGGCTATTTGCGATTTCTTCGCCCCAAAACTGGTCGTTATAGAAGAAATTACAGTTTAAGCGCTCAATAAATTCACCCAATGCCGATGCCAGCGCGCTTTCTTTGGTTCCGCCCTTCCCGTTGGTAAAACACATCGGCGATTGCGCATCACGGACATGCAGCGACCATACATTGGGAACAATATTGCGCCACGATGCGATTTCAATCTTCATGCCCAAGTTCGCCAAAATTGCCGACATATTGGCAATGGTTTCTTCTAACGGTAGATCTTTACCTTGGATAAAAGTACTGCTGCCTGAAGCCAAGCTCGGCATCAGCAACGCTTGTGCATCGGCGTCAATATTTTCTACTTCTTCGATGACAAATTCGGGCCCAGCCTGAATCACTTTCTTTACAGTACAGCGATCAATGGAGCGCAGAATGCCTTGACGATCTTTGTCTGAAATGTCAGCTGGCAACTCGATTTGGATTTTAAAGATCTGCTTGTAGCGGTTTTCTGGATCGACAATGTTGTTTTGTGACAGGCGAATGTTATCAGTAGAAATATCACGCGCTGCGCAGTACGCTTTCACAAAGTACGCTGCACATAACGCTGATGAAGCAAGAAAATAGTCGAACGGCCCTGGCGCTGAACCATCGCCTTTGTAGCGAATCGGTTGATCAGCGATCACCGAGAAGTCATCGAACTTTGCTTCTTGTCGAAGATTGTCGAGATAATTGACTTTGATTTCCATGCTGCTACCTTAAATTCTTAACCCGAATCACGGATACGAAATTGATTTGAAAAACTATTTTGAATAAAGAGTTGCTAGAGCGATTAGTTTCAGTGATCACACCTAGAACTAACCCTAGTAAAGATGTGCGATTTTACAGAGTTATTTGTTTAATTGATGACTTTTGTCAGTCTTTCCAGACTATTTATGAGAAATGATGGAATAAGAATAATGAAGTGAATGGTTTAGCACTATCAATTCTTATCTGTAATCTTTTATTGGGTTCAGGCTAAAATACATGTGATTGTTCACAGGAATAGGATTTACCGCAATGAACATGAAAAAGCGTTTCGGAATGGCTGCGTTAACTGCTATTGGAGTAGTCATCGGCGTGTTGTGCTATGACAAATCACCGAAATATGACGGCACACCTTTTGTCGTAGGTTCTGGCGAATACGTTGGATATACCGCTGCTGAAGCCAATGGATTTACCAAAGTTACTGATTGTATAAGTGATCCTGAAACCAAGAATGATGCGCAATATGTCGCGGGTTGTCAGCGTTATTTTTCAGGTAAGTAATTTAAAGTTTAAATGAAAACCCATCCAAAAAGATGAATGAGTTTTCGATACACATCTTTAATTCTGAATTAAAAACTGATTGAAAATCATTTCTTCAAATGTTGTGATTTTTCTGATTCAGCCGCTGCATTCTCTACCCGCTGTTTATACTTTTCCGCCGCGCCTTTGACGATATCAATGACAGTGCCTTTAGTACTTTCTGACAATGAAACAGTATTTTGAGCAGTCGGTATAAAGTTAATGCGTGCTGATCCGTATTGGCTGTAACTGGTGATCGAATTAAAGCCGATTGTCACAGTACGCGACGATTTGGTATCGACGTCCACCACACCTTCAACGCGATTTTGAATCAAGCGCCCAACTCGATCTAACAAATAGACTTTGCGGAATTTTCCATTGATATTAAATGGCATTGGCGTGCTATTCGGTTGTCCATAGACTGTTCCCATTGCTGCAACACCTTCAACAAAACTATCCATTGCGGCTTCTTTTTTATCTTTAGTCTGGGGTGAAGTGCTGTTGATTTGTTTTGGTTTGGATTTAATTGCGGCTAAGAAATCAGCGCGATGTGCATCAAACACCGTTTTATTAACAGTGCTTAAATCTTGGTAAGTTAAAGATAATTCAATTTTTCTGACGCCACCTAAAGCGGTATCAGCAGGTTCTAATGGTAGATCACGGAACATGCGCGGATCGTATTTGCGAGAACTGTCGATTGCGACATCATGTGACCATGTAAATAGTTTTTTGAAATCAATACGATCAGTGAGTGGCTGGATACTAAATTGGCTGTACTTCCCTTCACTGTTTAGATTCACCAGTAACGGCGAAAATGCCGATAAATCAGCATAGCCTTGCGAATTGGCTAAATCCAACATCATCGGAACGCGAATAAAGCCGCCTGTATTCATTGCTTTATAGGTGATTTGCGGTGTGATTTCGAGGCGTTGATGCTGTAAATCGACGACACCATCGAAGCTGAATTCATTACGTTTGAAGATCGTTTCGAACCAACCTGCAAACTTTTCAACTTCTAAATTTTTAGCATTGTTAGCAGTTTTTTGATCAGGAGTTGTTTGCTCTAACGATTCGCTTATCGGGTTACTGCCCTTCAATAAATTAGAAAAATTGAGTTGAGTCAATTGTAAAGTCGAGTTCACTTTATAGTTAGGTTGTTTATACAGTTGGGCTAGACCGTTCGTCACTGCATCATTGGCTGGAATAGATTGCACGTTTGAGGTGGTCGTTACACAGCCACTCATACCCAGCGCCACAGATATACTTGTTCCTAATAATAAAATTTTACGCATTTTTTATTCATTTCCAATATGAGTTGTGATTTGTATTTCAGTGAGTCATTTTATTTGATTCATGATATGAATTGGTGACATTAGTGCTTTGATAAGAAACTAATTTAATTCTTTAGAGTTAAATAAAGCAT
>CAYJUB010000005.1:0-17866 GCA_964373145.1 uncultured Moraxellaceae bacterium | reverse complement strand
GAGCAGTTGACTTTTAATCAATTGGTCGCAGGTTCGAATCCCGCACGACCCACCATTTTAGTATAGATTCAAAAAGCCTTCGCATTTGCGGAGGTTTTTTTATGCCTGGAATATCCTGCGAATGAGTTACTTTTTGTCGCATTTTAAAAATGATGCATAATGCATTGAGTGCATTCATATTAGACAAATAGCAATCGATCACTTTAGGGATAATTTAGAGTATGCAAATTGAACAAGCAATTGCCGATGAGCAGGCTCGGCATATTCATAACAATATGCTATCGGTCGCGATTTTTACTTTTTTATCGGCTATTTTCGCTGCGGTTTTATTTTGGCAACCCAAATCGCGCGTTGATCTGGTCATTTGGCTGGTCGCGATGATCGTGCAATTGACTTACAGCATTTATGCTTGGTGGGTATTACGAAATCGAAAGCATGACGAATTTTCACTCGCGGAAGCAGGCCGTGTTTTTCAATTTTCCATTCGAACCGCTTTTGTGGGGGGGACGATTTGGTCGGTTGGTTTCTACTTGTTTTTACCCAGTGGTTCGTTTGAGCAACAGCTGACATTATTTATTTCAGTCATTTTGGCGGGAACGATGTCGGTCTTTAGCTTTGGTTCTTATTACCCATCATTTTTGGCTGGTTTTTTACCTTTCTCCATTGCGGCGATCGCGCTGATCTCAATACAACAGGTCGTTAATCTGTCATTACTCGTGGGAACGATTATCTTTGTTCCAGCGATGTTGCTCTATGCTTGGCGTTTTACTCAAATTTTGCTTGAGTCATTGCGGTTGCGTTTTCAGAATGCAGAGTTGATTGAACAACTCACGACTCAACAGCTGCAATTGATTGAAAAAAAAGAAGTTGCTGAATTTGCGACCTTGACCAAATCACGTTTTTTGGCAGCGGCTAGCCATGATTTACGTCAGCCAATGCATGCGCTGAGTTTATATCTGAGTGCGTTGAGTGGGTCTCGTTTACCTGAATCGACACATGATCTGCTCTCAAATGCTAAGCAGTGTGCACAGGCGATGGATGATATGTTTAGTGACTTACTGGATATTTCACGTCTTGATGCAAGCGTCGTGCAAGTGGATGTCAAAGTCTTTGCCTTGGCAACGTTGCTTGATCAAATTCGCATGGAGTTTGTGCCGCAAGCTGAAGTGAAAGGTCTTACTTTCAAAGTAGTGGATTGTTCTGCTGTTGTATTCAGTGACCCGAACTTGGTTGAGCGCATCCTTCGTAATTTGGTCAGCAACGCGATGCGTTATACGACTCACGGTAAGGTTCTGGTTGGTTGCCGGCGTATCCAAGATGGAGTGCGCTTGTCTGTCTACGATACGGGTGCGGGTATTGCGTATGAACAACAACAGTCGATCTTTGAAGAGTTCTATCAAGTGAGTAATCCTGAGCAAGATCGCGCGCAGGGTTTAGGGCTTGGTTTAGCGATTGTTCAACGGCTGGCACTCTTGTTGGGTACGCGTCTGACACTCAGTTCACAACTTGGACGAGGTTCGGTGTTTTCAATTGATCTTCCTTGCTCAAGTGCGATCAACGCACTTCCAACACCCATGATCGCTCCAGATGCAGCACAAGATGATGCGCTGAATGGGTTGTTAATTGTTGTGATTGATGATGAATTAATGATTCAGAAGGCGATGCAATCTTTACTGGCACAATGGGGATGTGTGGTGATCATCGCGACTTCTAGCAGTGAAGCGATTGAACGACTGAGTGTCTGTGCTCGTGTACCTGATGTGATTGTCTGTGATTATCGTTTACGTGATGAAGAGCTGGGAAGCGATGTCATTGCGATGCTGCGTGATGAGTTTAATGAGAATATCCCTGCTTTACTGATCACTGGCGATACTGCCCCAGAACGCATCAGAAAGTTAGTTGCCTGTGGTTTCCCCGTGTTGCATAAACCCGTACAAGATAAAGTGCTTAAGGGTGCCCTAGAAAAATTGATCCATCTGGTCCGAGTTGTGGGGTGATTCATTAAACCGGTTATCCGCTGAGTCCTAGGCGTCGTGCAGCCAGCACGGCTTGTGTCCGATTGACCACATTCAATGATTTAAACAATGCAGAAATATGCGTTTTAATGGTCATTTCCGAAAGCTCAAGTCGCAAGGCAATTTCTTTGTTGGAATGTCCTTGCGAGAGTAGGAGGAGTGTTTCATGCTGGCGTGCAGTTAGTTTTGGCCAATATTCATCTTGACTCGTATTCTTTCCGCTTGCTGTAATCCATTCTGGTTCAGTAAATGCGCCTGACAGCGTTCGTCGTATGACATCGGTCATGATCTCTGCGGGAACCGCTTTGGATACAAAGGCAATCGCCCCTTCGTGCAATGCAGCGGTGGCTTCTTGACGATTTTCTGAGGCAGACACAACGATGATCGGGATTAAAGGCATTTTGCGACGAAACGCAATGAGGGCTTCAATCCCATTGAGTCCCGGCAAACCAAGGTCAAGTAAAATTAAGGCAAGATTCGGGAATGTTTCTGCCAGTCGTAGACCATTCTCGGCAGAGTTGGTCGCAATGGTTTCAGATTTCCCCACAATTTCTTGCATTAAATGGATGAGCGCATCACGGTAAAGAGGGTGGTCTTCAATGATCAGGGCTGTTTTTGTCATAACTCAACCATCTTTAGTATACTGAGGAAGTAACACGTTTTTTGGATATAATATCTATATTATCATGATCTTAAGTAACAATAAGAAGATGTTGTATATGCCGAGTGTACCATGCTGAATATATTGTTTGAGAATATTGTGGGCTTTGTTTTAGGCTCCTTTATTCTTCCAAAAATGTTTTACATCCCTTTATGAAGAACGCGTACTTGTAATGGCTTTTTGCGGCATTTGAAGACTTTGATATTTTTTGGATTTCATCATGGTTCAATTTTCACATCTATTTTTGGGGATGTGGATTGCGATTTTGATCGGTAATGGTGACTTGATTGCCATTGGTCTCAGTGAGTGTTTAGTCGGAGATTCACTCCTGTTTTTGTGCTAAGTTATAGTTCTTGAGCATCTGGGATAGGTGTAAAAAAAGAGTAATTCAAATTATAAGGCGGTACAAAATCTCTTGGATATCTATCATGAAGGCGATTTAGAAACCAAGAAAATAGCAGTCAGAGCGATTGGTCGAGCGGGTGGCATGGAAGCCACTGAGATTATATTGAAGATTTATCACAATTGTTCGTCTGATGAAAAACATGAAGTGATCACTGCAATCGGGGAGTCTGGACGATTGGTTTAGTGTTTGTATTGCTCCGATTGTGATCGGTGGATCATTATTTGAGTGCTTCACGATATTCATCGTTGAATAGTTTAGAAAAAGTGTTATAAAGCTAGATATGGGATGTTAGCTCAGTTGGTAGAGCAGCGGACTCTTAATCCGTAGGTCGTAGGTTCGAGCCCCACACATCCCACCATATAATCAATAACTTACAGATCGTATTAAGCTCCTATTTCACAGGCTTCTGGTCCATGTAGCCGCCATGTAGCCAGATTTGATCTATTTCTTTTTATTTTAGCGCTAGTTTTTTCTAATTTTGTATTCGAAGCTTTTCACAAAAAAAATCTGACCCAAATATTTTTAATGATGCGCTCATACTCGCGATATACGTTTAATGTTTTGGCGAATGCGCTTTCTCAGTACTACGAAGAGGTACTTTAGTCATATTGTCTTTCGGACATTTAAAGGACGATCTCTTTTGTGACCTTGGTTTTGTCACGGTTGTCACATTTTGGCTCACTTGTCACATTTTGGCTTAGTTGTCCTGCGTTTTGTGACAAGTACGCCTTAGCGACCCGAAATAAGCCAAATTTCTGTTCTTACGTGCACTGTGAATTTAAATACTTAAATTAAGGCTATGATTTATTTGATTAAATAATTTATTTTCTTTAGTGGTGATTTTCTTTGAATTTGTTTTGTGTTTCAGGATTTTTCTTTTTTGATGGTAAAAAGAGAAATAATTCTTAATTTTGTGACAACCATGCACATAAAAGCTCATTTTTAGCCGACTATTTCATGAGTGTTTAATGCCAAAGGCTGTTTTGAGGGCGTTTTGTCATGATTTAAACGAATATTTTGGTCAAGTTGTCACACATATACCTGCGATTGATTTTTTTATAGCCATGATGAGTCTATAGAGGTGTAGATATTAATTTCAGTCAATATGTCAAAATTAGCCCAATAGGTAGTCTTACAGCATCCATTCATGCTTCTTTTTAGATTAACGAAACGACCGATTCGGTTAGGTTCGGCTCATTTCGGATTCGGCGGACGGCAATTTGATTATATCTATGTAAGGTTGATCGTTAGGCTTTTATGTAGACATTGCATTTGTAGTTAGGTTCATTCATATGCTCCTGAAACTGAAAGACAGGTTAATTTTTTTGATATGAGTCATCCGAATATTCCGAAAACCTAAAGGTATATTCGGAATATTCGGATTCGGTTCGCGATATCCGAAATGCCACTTTCTATCCGTTTCGGAACATTTCGGATTCGGAGATGTAAATGACAAAACTCATGTTTATCTCATTTTGTATAGGGCTTGGTGGCAATTAGAGTTTCATCGGAACTCGTATAAACAAATTGGTGTGATATCAGTCCTCTTAAAGCCTCCGAAAATCTTTTTGCGTCCATTCCTTCATTGACCACTTTTTCTTTTAAAATACTCAGTGAAATATCGAGATTGTTTTCTTCAAGGGCTCTTAAGCATTTCAACAGTAGATTTTGATTTTTGCCATTAGGTAACTTCGCATATGAAGCTTGATTCTTAATTTTTGAGCAGCTTAAATATTCACACAGTTGTACTACAGGGCAAAATGCAGACTTGCCATCTGATATTAGTTCAACACTTTTTAATTCGAAAGTAAGATCGTTTGGCTCTTCGTCATCTTTCATTTTTGTACAAGACATCTTTATCATTTTATTGCGATTTTTTGTGATTAGAAACTCACTGTCTAAAGCTGCTTTTAAGGCACTAGATCCTCTAGCTCTCTGACTGCCGCTATGGCCGCTATGATGAACTAGTAAGACGGCACAGTCATAAGTATGTTTGAGATGATCAACTTTTCTTATAAATGCTCCCATATCCTTACTACTATTTTCATCGCCTTCCAAAAATCGAGCAACTGTATCGATAACAATAAGGCGTATTGGTTGATCGTTGCTTTCACAAATATGATCAATTTCTTTTAGTAGATATTCAAAATCGTCATCATCATATAGGGAGGTTAAACGCTTACTAATATTGAAGTTACCAAGATTTTCAATATTATAGTGAGAGATGCAAGCCTTGACTCTTTCATTGCAACCCCTAAAAGCTTCACCCGTGATATATATTGCCTTACCTGCGCAGACAGGATAACCATGCCAAGGCTGTCCAATTGCAATATGAATGGCTAGGTCTATAGCAATAAAAGATTTTCCACTTGCGGGCTGACCAAAAAGCATGTTGAGACTATTAACTTCAAAAAAACCTTCTACTAGCCATTGTTTGGGTTGGGGGTTATTAAATAAATCATCCCCATTTAGAAATATTGGTTTTGGTCTTTTTTTCGCAAGCTGGGCCTGAATTTGTCTGGCTAGTTCAAGTCCCTTCTGGAATTCAATTTCAGACGATGATAAGGGGGCGTTCATATTACTTTCCTCCTTGGATCAACTCTGCTATATCAGATACACGCCAACGAAGGGTTTTACCGATGCGAATCGGTCGAATCGGCCCGTTCTGATAACATGCCCATTTGTAAGCAGTTTGAGATTTAATTTCGAGGAGCTGCACCATTTCACTCGTTGTAATAAGAGTACGACCAGACTGAATTAAGCGCTGAAGTTGAGTTTGAATAGCAATGGTAGAAGTTAAAGAATCCATCATGAAGCCTCTGTGTACGTTGTGAGGCTTCTTAATATATAGATCAAAATAACTGGCGAAAGGGGGAATGTTGATTTTCCCTAGTTGGGTTAGTAGCGCTCAATATGAACGTAATCGGCACAGAACTGCTTAAACTCATCACTCACTTCTAATTTAGGAGGATCAATCATATTAACGCCTACAATAGGGCGGGCTAATTTACGATCAACCAAGTATAGTTTTCTGGTTTTCGTCGAGCTTCTCGGCAATTCAGCATCAGTTCCATAGAAATAAAAACTGGCTGCATCCACGAGAAACCGAGGTTTCATCAATCGACTGAAAAGAACATTTATTGTTCTCTGTTGTTGAAAGCTAGTGCTCTTTGTATAAAGCTGCTGTGCACTAATTCTCAGACTTGAATATGAAAAAATCGCCACCCAAATATGAACAACATGTTCATGCTCTTTGTAGTATTTCTTGATGGTCTTTTGACTGATTGAAATACCGTATTTTTTAGTAAGTAGGGTTTCTGTCAGATAATAAGCTTTGCTTAGTCCCGCTTCTTTCACACCATTACTTTTGATCGCCCAAAACATCACAAAAACCAAATGTGCGAAATATCCTTCCTTAAATTTCTGCTTAAAAGTCAGCAATAAAGGCTCGCGTGAAATATCCAGTAGATCCCGTACGGGTTTCAGTTGGTTTTGATAATCTAGTTGTAGTTTGAGCCAGCTAAACGTGTGCTGGTCACTGAAGGGTGTTTTGTCTGCGAGTGCAGCGGCTAATAATGCTAAAACTGCGTCATGAAGCGCTTGGCCAGTGAGATCAACGACAAAGCCATTATGTTCAGAAAAAATCATGTCAGAGAGCATTAGTGATTACCACATAGGAAGGTTTTTTGGATCATTATTAGAAAGTCTCTGACTCATGATTCTGTTTCCATATCTTCATCGAATAGCTGCCACTCCACGGGCTCTCCATTCTTATCTTCTGAAAGTACGAATACGTTTGCGCCTTGGAAATAGTTCGCGTTATAAAATTCCATAAAGTCTTGTGCAGCAATCAGGATTTGTAAGTCGCTCTCGCCACGATAAACAGCCGTTACTGATGTGTCGGTAATCTCTCCATAGTGAGATTGAGTATTAGCGTTCAAAATGTCTTTCACTGAAAACCAATAACAGCCATAGCGTAAATAAGCCATTGGCCCAGAATTAACGATTTTGGCGGTGGCTCTGACTGCTACTGCAAGTGCTCCGTCTGGATTGTTGGCTAAAATATTTGCTTCACTCGTTCTGAGTGATTCGAGGTCTGGTAAAAAATTCTGATACATACTAATTCTCTTATTTATTTCTCTTCTGCTTCGATTAGAACAGAAAGTGATAATTTTGACATCATCTATTGAAATCAATATTAGGCAACGTGATAGCAAGTCCGCTAACATACGTTCTATCAATAATTCGCTGTATATAGGAGTAAGTCGCTTGAGTTTTAAGCAATTGGAAAAAGACCTTTGGGAGTCAGCAGACGATTTACGCGCCAATTCAAAATTGACGGCAACTGAGTATGCACAGCCTGTATTAGGTTTGATCTTTTTGTCACATGCGACTTCACGCTTTTATAAAATGGTTGAACAGATCGAACTTACGGATGATGCAGCCAAGCAAATGGGTGAAATGGTCAGGACGATTCCTGACTTTCCTCCTAAAGCTTACGATGACTATATCAAAGGTAAGTTTGATAGCGCCAAAGCGCTGTATTTACCGTCAGAACTCCGTTTCGATTATCTGACGAATTTGGCTGGTGATCAGCCACTTGGATCGACGCTGGATGGCATCATGCGATCCATTGAGAGTTTGTATCCGATCCTGACAGATGTCTTGCCAAAAACGTATAGCCGCTTTGAGATTGAGTTATTACAACGCCTCGTCCGAATCTTCAGTCGCCCAGCTTTAAAAAACGCTACGGGTGATGTTTTTGGCAGAATCTACGAATACTTCTTAAATAAATTCGCGCAATCTGGTGCACAAGAGGGCGGTGAGTTCTTTACACCTCCGTCGCTGGTTAAAACGATGGTTAATTTCATCGAGCCAGATCATGGAGTTGTGTTTGATCCTGCGGTGGGGTCAGCGGGTATGTTTATTCAGACCACGCATTTCTTAGAAGATCATCACATTACCAATGCCAAGCTCCGCTTCGCTGGCCAAGAAAAATCAGAGAATAACCAACGCTTGGCCATCATGAACATGGTGGTGCATGGTTTAGATGCGACAAATATTAGGCAGGGTAATACGTTTTATGATCGTCAGGAGACGTTGATTGGTGGCTGTGATTTCGTCATGGCGAATCCTCCGTTTAATGTCGATGCAGTAGATGCCTCCAAATGCCAGATTGATGTACTGCCTGATATATCCAAGCTAGATCCTGAAACAGGCGAAATGATAGAGGCGTCTGCTTTAGAGAAATCAAATGCCGCAATGGTCGCCAAAAAACGTTTACCGTTTGGTCTCTCTGGCGTGACTAAGCGCAAAAGTACCAACAATGAGCGGGCTGATGGTGGTGCTGATAAAAATGATGTGGTCTCTAATGCCAATAGCCTGTGGATTCAATATTTCTATAGTTATTTGAATGCGACGGGGCGAGCTGGTTTTGTCATGGCGTCCAGTGCGTCGGATTCGGGCGGGAAAGATAAAGATATTCGCCAACAGTTGGTTGAGACAGGCCATGTCGATGTCATGGTGTCGATTGGTAATAAGTTCTTTTATACGCGCAGCCTGCCTTGCACTTTATGGTTCTTTGATAAGGGTAAAAAAGAGCACTTAGTTGATCATGTGCTGATGTTGGATGCACGTTCGGTTTATACGGTCGTATCACCACGTTCGCATGTTTTCAGTGATGCACAGTTGGCGGCGATGACTGCAATTGTTCATCTGAATCGTGGAGAACTGGATAAGTACAATCATTTGTTGGCTGGTTATCTACGTGACATTCAGTGTCAGTTAAATGGTTTACCATCCTTGGTTGCCTCAAGTAGTCAAGCTAGTCGTGAGCTTGCTGCGTTATTGAGCCACTTTGCAGACCTTGTGACACTGACTGAATTAAATAACGTCAAAGCTAAAAAAGACAAGGATGGACAGCTACTCGCACCGCCAGCCCTGATTACTGAAAAGCAATTAAGTGATTATCAGGACAAGGTTAGAAATGCGTATCAGGTGATTGGGCAGTTATCGAGCTCATCATCTGAAGTGTTGACTGAATCATTGGCGGGTCAATACGCTCCGTTGATGACGCTTGCACAATCTCTTGAAACACGATTAAAGGCTGATGTCGTCGTTCACGTGGATGTGGTTTCTTCTTTTGATGCTGTGCTGGCGAAGCGAGATGTTCTTGTGTCACTGCGCGATACTATTGTGGCGCGTCATCAAGATTGGTTGGCTTTGGTGGAAGAAGGCGCGGTGTTGCGTGCTGGCCAGTCAAAAGCATGGATGCGTGCAGATATTAAAGTTAAGCGTTTGGCGTTATTACCGAGTGCACCAGAAGCTAATAACGAAGAGCAAACGATTCATGATGAGGTTTTGGCTTGTTTGGATGCAGTCTTAGAGCGTATCTCTGATATTGAGTGGTTACATGCGCGCTTTCCTGATGGTGTGTATGCTGATGTGCTGGGCTTGTGCAAGCGTGTGAGCCGTGCTGAAATAGCGGCAAACGATTATTCGCTGACAGCGGGGCGTTATGTCGGTGTAGTGGACAAAGCGGATGATTTAGGTGATTTCTCTATACGGATGAATGAAATTCATTTAGAGCTTTCTGCGTTAGATAAAAAGGCGGCGGCATTAGGACTTGCAATTGAAGAGAGTTTTAGGGAGTTGCTGGGATGAGCTGGCCTGAAAAATATTTAAACGAATTAGGGTTTGTTGGTCGAGGAAAGTCAAAGCATCGACCTAGAAATGACTCTGTTTTATACGGAGGCGATTTTCCATTTATCCAAACTGGTGACGTCAAAAACGCCCAACTTTATGTTGATAAATATTCGGTCACTTATAACGATATAGGGTTGGCGCAAAGTAAACTTTGGCCTGTTAACACTCTATGCATCACGATTGCTGCAAATATTGCAGATACTGCTATCCTAGATTTCGAGGCGTGTTTTCCTGATAGCATTATTGGCTTTGTAGCTAATCCAAAGTTAGCGAATGTATTTTTCGTCAAATATTTTTATACAACGTTTCAAAAGAATTTACAGCTCATCTCGCAAGGTGCTGCGCAAGATAATTTGAATCTTGAAAAGTTACTGACCTATCCTATACCGTGCCCACCTATTGAAGTTCAGAATAAAATTGCCTCAACCCTAACCCATTACGACGATCTCATCCAAACCAACCAACAACGCATCACCTTACTCGAAGAAGCCGCGCAACGATTATATGACGAGTGGTTTGTAAAGTTACGCTTTCCTAATCATGAGCAAGTGTCTGTGGTAGATGGCGTGCCTAATGGTTGGGAAAGAACGAAAGTAGGTAAGAGAATTCCTTTCAAATATGGTAAAGCATTAAAAGCAACTGATCGTAAAGAAGGTAAATATCCTGTCTATGGGTCAAGTGGAGTCGTCGGGACACATTGCGATTTTTTTGTTGATAAATATGCAGTCATTATCGGAAGGAAGGGTAATGTTGGTAGTGTATTTTTCTCTAGCGAACAGTCTAATCCGATTGATACGGTTTTTTTTATAGAGCCAGATATACATAATATATATTATTATCATGTGCTTCAAAGCTTACCTTTTGTTGATTCGGATTCTGCTGTACCAGGGCTCAGTCGTGAATCTGCGCATAGTTTAGATATTATGATTCCAAGTGCAGATATTCTTGAAAAATTCGTTTTAATAGTAAATCGCTACTTTGAACAATGTCATTTATTAACTCAGCAAAACCATAAACTGACCCAAGCCCGTAACGAGCTAATACCACGCCTCATGTCGGGTCAGCTTGATGTATCTAAACTCACCTTAGCGAAGGTAGTCTAATATGACGCACCTTGTTTTATTGCCGAACTTGGGTGACATCGAAAGCAAACCCGTACTCAAGAAGCTGGCGAAAGCACACCAAGCTCTTGCTGAACTCAAAGGCGTAGTCGCTAGTATTCCTAATCAAGAAATTCTACTGAATACACTCTCTCTGCAAGAAGCAAAAGACAGTTCTGCAATCGAAAATATCATCACAACGCATGATGACTTGTACCAAAGCGATAGCATGGCCAGCCAATTTGTCAGCCTACCCGCAAAAGAAGTACATAACTACGCAGTCGCACTCCGCGAGGGTTTTAAGCAAGTCCGAGATACTGGAATACTCACTGAACGATATATTCTCGATATGCAGCAATGCATCGAAGAAAACAATGCAGGTTATCGCACCCAAGCTGGCACAGTCCTAAAAAACCAGCAAACAGGTGAAATTGTTTACGAGCCGCCACAAAACGGCGACGACATCATTAAATACATGCGCAACCTTGAGCAATTCATTAACGTGAATGAAATGAGCGATTGGGATGATTTAGTAAAAATGGCGGTGATTCATCATCAGTTTGAAAGTATCCATCCGTTTTACGATGGTAATGGACGAACAGGACGGATTATTAATATTCTCTATTTGGTGAAACAGGACTTACTCGGATTGCCTGTTTTGTACCTCTCTCGCTATATCAACCAAAACAAACAAGAATACTACCGCCTGTTGCAAATCGTCCGTGATGACAATGATTGGCAGTCATGGTTGCTATTTATGCTCGAAGCCGTTGAACAGACCTCGCAACAAACTACGGTCTTAGTCAGGCAGATTCACACAATCATGCAACACCATAAGCATGTGTTACGTGCTCAGTTGCCGAAAATCTACAGCCAAGACTTGATTAACAATATGTTTTGTCATCCGTACACCAAAATTGATTTTGTCGTCGAAGCTTTGCAAGTTACCCGACAAACCGCTGCGCGCTATTTAGATGAAATCGTTAATATTGGACTGTTGTCTAAGCATAAGTTAGGTAAAGATAATTACTATCTCAATGATGATTTATACAAGTTACTTTCAAGCGTTGGTGAAACGCCAATAGTAACGAGTTGAATGAAATATTTATTGGTTGAATAAAAAGTACACGTGTTAAGTAAATAGGCACTCCTTTAACACGTGATACTTAACATGTTAAAGGATCCGCCTTTTACTTAACACGTTATGTGTGACGTGTTAAGTAAAAGGGCTTTTGCTTAACACGTGATAAAACGTTTATTGGTGATGATCAAGTTGCAGTGATAGTTAATTCTTAACGTAAATAATAGCCTACGACAATATAAGTAAAGGTAGATTAAAACGATGGCACGCAGGGATTGGACGGAAGATGCGCTGGTGCAACAACCTGCAATAGAAACGTTAAAGAGTATGGGGTGGAGCCATACCCGTGCATTTGATACCGAGTTTAAAGATGACATAAGCAAGCTCGGTCGACCATCCTTTCATACCGCAATATTGGTAAAAGACTTGCAGCAAGCGTTGATTCGCTTAAACCCAACAGCTCCTGAAAAAGTCATTGCAGACGCGATAAGCCAGCTCATACAGCATGATGAACGTCATACCCTGATCCAGCGGAACGAACAACGCTATGATCTACTCAGACAAGGCGTGAAAGTCGATGGGTTTGATGAACTTAATCGTCCCATGACTTATATGTTAAAAGTCATCGATTTTCAGGATACTAAAAATAATACCTATCACATCGTCGATGAGCTATGGATCGCCAATAGCCTAAATGAGAAAAAGCGCCCAGATTTACTGGCATACGTTAACGGCTTACCGCTCGTGTTTTTTGAATTCAAAAACACCCATGTCAGCAAAGACTACGCCTTCAAAGGGAATCTCTCAGATTATAAAGATAAGATTCCGCATTTATTTGATTACAACGCGATTGTGGTATTGGCTAATGGCTTTGAAGCCAGCTATGGCTCAATCACTGCGCCGCTCGATCAGTTCAAACAATGGAAGCGTAACGACGAAGATGATCCAGAACCCGATCCAACACGCAACCAACTTCCAGTGTTACTCGCAGGCTTAATGCAGCCAAAAACACTACTCGACATGATCGAAAACTTCATCTTGTTTGAAAGCGGTACGCAGGGTGTGCATAAAATCGTAGCTCGTAATCACCAGTTCTTAGGTGTTAATCGCGTTATTGAGCGTTTAAGAAGTACTGATCCTCTTATTCAAGCTGAAGTAAAAGCAGGACGCTTAGGGGTGTTTTGGCATACCCAAGGTTCGGGTAAGTCTTATTCGATGGTGTTTTTAACCGAAAAAATACTGCGTAGAGTTGCCAGCGACTATAGTTTTATTCTTGTGACAGACAGAACTGAGCTAGACGATCAGATCAGCAAGACGTATGCAGATTGTAGAAAAGCAGATCGTCAAACCGACCAAATGGTGAGCGGTTTACAGCTCAAGCAAAAACTATCTGCTGGCAATCAGCCGTATATTTTTACGATGGTGCATAAATATAACCAAACGGTAAAAACTGCTTACTCTGAACGTTCAAATATCATTGTCATCTCTGATGAAGCGCATCGTAGTCAATACGGTGATTTGGCAAACAATATGCGGGCCGCACTTCCCAATGCTAAGTTCTTGGGATTTACGGGTACGCCTTTAATGAGTACACCAGAAGATCAGACGACTAAAGATTGGTTTGGCGACTATGTATCCATTTATAACTTTCAACGTGCAGTAGCGGATGGCGCAACCGTACCGCTAGTCTATGAAAATCACGGCGCTAAATTGAATTTGATCCCTGATAGTGATCTCAATGAGCGTGTCTTAGCGCGAATTGAACAAGCCCGTAAAGATGGCAAGTCAGAAGAGGCGCTTGATAAATTGCTTCGGGCAGCGAAATCTGACTATGTCATGCTCACAGCACCAAAGCGTTTAGATGTAATCGCTGGTGATGTTGTTAGCCATTATGCAGATCGCTGGAAGGCCGTTGAAAACCAAAATAGTAAAGCCTTGTTAGTCTGCTTAGATCGCGTGACCTGTTTGAAAATGCACGCCTTAATTGTAGAAAAATGGCAGGCTTTGATTGCTCTAAAGCAGGCCAAGCTCGACAAAGAGAAGTCAGACTTACCATCTTATGATAGTCATGTTATCGAACTAGAGTCGCATCTCAATTGGATGAAAGAGACTGAATTTTGCGTGGTGGTCAGTGGTGAACAAAATGAACTTTCAGAAATAAAGCTGCATAAAGATCACAAGGGTAATCCTTTAGATATGAAGTCTCACCGCGAGAACATGCAAAAGCGCGAGTTGGATCAAGAGTTTAAGAATGACAAGAATCCACGTTTCGTGATCGTCTGCGCAATGTGGTTGACGGGTTTTGATGTGAAATCTTTGGCGACACTCTATATCGATAAACCAATGCAAGGCCATACCCTGATGCAAGCGATAGCACGGGCAAACCGTGTTGGCGGTGGTAAAAAGCATGGGTTGATTGTTGATTACAATGGGATGCTACAAAGCTTGCGTAAAGCGTTGTCAGTCTTTGCCGTGGGCCAGCCTAGCGCTGGTCAGAAAGAAGTTGATCCGTTACTTGATGGCGATGTACCTTTTGGAGAGTATAAATCTGCATTGGATGAAGCTTTTGGTTATGCACGTCAATATGGCGCGCCTATTGATGAGTTGGTTGATGCACAAGCTAAAGACCGAGCGCAATTATTACGTGACTGTCAAAACGCTCTATCTACTAGTAAAGAAACTCGCGCTACTTTTATGGCGTGTTACCGCGATATTGAGCAACGCTACAACAACTTGCTGCCAAGTAAAGATGTCATTCCATCTGAGTCAGCATTACACGCACTACGCGCAATCTACCGCCAATTCACCAGTAAAGACCCAACAGAAAGTATTTTGCCTGAATTGCAAAGTATCCAAAATCTAGTCAATGCGAATATTGCGGTATATGGCAAAGCTCCGACCGAAGCTAGCAAAAAGTATCATCTGACAGACATCGACTTTGATCGTTTGCGATTGGAGTTTGCACAAACACAATATAAAGCGACCATAATTTTGGAGTTGCAAGATCGAATTGAGAAGGCTTTGCAGCGTCTTATTGCTCAAAATGATAAACGCTATGATTTTATGGAAATTTATCAGAGCATTGTTGAGAACAACAATAACGACTCCTCCGATGTCAATATTCAAAAGACCTTTGATGAGCTTATGAAAGTTCACGAACAGCTTACTGAAGAGGAGAGGCGCTATGTCAAAGAGGGCTTTGATAGCGATTATGAGCTCGCCTTATTTGATAAGTTGGATAAGCCACAATTGGCCAAAAAAGAGCGCGAAGAACTAAAGCGTTTTGCCCATGAGTTGCTAGAGAAAATTCAACAACGTACTCAAGAGTTACAGGATTGGGAAGCGCAAACAAGCTCTAAAGCGGATATTAAAAATCTCATTTTTAGTGAAATTTTTATCAATAAATTGATTCCAGAGAATCATTTCCCTTATCCAGAGCGTGAGCGTTATGCTGATGAACTTTTTCAATATGTGATGGGTCATACGCTGCCAAGACCTAGCAGTGTAGGGGGGCGCACAGTATTTCGGGCACTAGGCGATGAGTAATGCTCGTGATAATAGTTTCTATTGAGGAAGATCTTTTACGGCGATCCAACAATACTCAAATCTATATTGATTTGAATCATTCCAGTTGCTTTAGAAATAGGTATGAGGCTATAGGAAATCAAACCCTTTCCTGATTGAGTTCTTATATCGCTATCCCCTAACAAGAGTTATTGTTTTTATGACACTATCATTTAGATTTATTCAAGCATTTAATGGTGATGCTATTTTTATTACAAGACAACAAAATGGGATTTTCACAAATATATTGATTGATGGCGGGCCAGAATATACATTTAAAAAGCACCCTAAAAAACCATCGAGTGGACCTCTAAAAGATATCTTAGAGAGGCTACTGAGTGCTGGACAAACCTTAAATTTAGTTATCCTAAGTCATGTTGATGATGACCATATAGGTGGACTAATTGCGGGATTTGAAGAAGTTGGATACTTGTCTGAAAATACAAAAGAAATCTGGTTTAATTCTGGAAAGGTATTGGCAGAATATTTTAAATTAGAGCCGAATCCAGAGAGTGAAATTTTAATAAATCAACAAAATAAATTAGAAACCACCACTGAGCAAGGTGTGCAATTAGAGGATCTAATAGAGAGTGCGGGTATTAATAAAAAACTATTTATTCAAGCAGGAGATGAATACATCTTTGAGGGCTTTAAGTTCACGCTTCTTTCACCCTCACTTCGTGCTTTGGAAGCTCTAAGTAAAAGGTGGGACAAGGAAATAGCACAAAATGAGATAAAGAAAAATGAAACGGCTAGAGCAACAGACTATGGAACAATGTTTAAAGAGCTATTAGAAAATGATCATTTTGAGGAGGATAAATCCGTAACAAATGGTAGTTCAATAGCAGTCCTATTGGAGGTCGATAATGTTAAAGCCTTATTCTTAGCCGATGCTTTTCCTAGCATTATTTGTGCAAGCCTTCGGGCTCTTGGATACAACGAATCTAATCGCTTGAAAGTGGACTTCGTGAAAATTTCACATCATGGCAGTAAAAAGAATACAAGTGATGAGCTGTTGAGTATCATTGATACGAATAGATTTATTATTTTAACAGATGGTTCAAGTCATGGATTTCCCAACAAAGTGACTCTGGCACGAATCCATAAAAGATTCCCAGATGCGATAATAAAGTTCAATTATCCAGAGCTAATCAGAAGAATTTTTAGTCCAGATGAACTAAAAGAAATTACTCTTAAATTTGATGAGCTGGATGAGGAGATAGAGTTTTGAGCAGGACAGGATTTGATAAAATAAGACAACATTCAGTCATTGTGAATGGTGGAAGTGGGACGCTAGTAAAATCGATAACTCCAGAGCTGTCATATATATTGACAGCGAAGCATGTGATTACAGATGCAAGGGGAGCTGGACAAGAGATTGAAATTAGAACGATTGATGGACTTTCTTTTAACCCAAATGAATCTGATATTTTCCTGCACAGTGTTGAGAATATTGACTTAGCTCTTATTCGTATAAGAATACAATCTGATGTAACACTAATTTGTTGCAATTCAATAAAATGTACACGTGATGTGCATATATCTGGTTATCCCAATGACAGAAGAAATCAAGATGAAAATATAGAAACCTTTCATCGAAAGCTTGAAGGGTCTGTCTGTGACATTCAGGATTTGGCAAAATTTGTAGTGTTTGCTCCAGAGTTTCCAGATTATGGACAAGCACAAGGTCTATCAGGTGGTGGAGTATATAAATTATTAGCAAATGGGGATGTAATACTCTGCGGTATAGAGTTTTCAATGGAGGGGACAGAGTTTAATGGAAAACTACTATGTCACGACCTTTCAAGGGTAAATGAAATAATTTCTGCAAATAACTTAGCACAAATAGTCTTTACTTCAACGCCTCAAATTGAAATATTTTCTTTTGATTGGTTTCAACAAGAAGTTAAACAGAAAATTTCTGATTTAGGTGTCCGCTACCATTCCGAACTACATTTAGATTTGGAAATTGATCAAGTATTTGACTTTTTACAAAAAAATAGAATCAGCAGAAACAGAATTTCCAAAGAGTTTAATACGTTACTTGAGTGTTTTGAAATATTGGAAAGGGAGTTGTGTCATCTTGAAAGTTCTGATGAACGTTATTTAGATAGCTGCGTTACCCTTGAATATATCAGACAAATTTATCAAAAATATAATGATAATTTATTTAATATAAGTGATTTAAATACCTTAATAAATAAAACGGTTGGTTTGCTCGGTAAATACGACTCAAGACGCAATGATGAATATAAAAAGTATTTTCAGTCTGCTATTTATCGGATTTCATCATTTCAAGAGTTTATTAATAGTAAAAAAATAAGTGCATTTAAT
>CAYJUB010000004.1:16227-18124 GCA_964373145.1 uncultured Moraxellaceae bacterium | reverse complement strand
CATCACATCTTTGCCCATGCAGATATTGCCGACTCTCTGGTGATCGGAGAGTTACTCTCGAAGCATCAAGTCCGCGCAGTCCTGAATTTTGCAGCTGAAAGTCATGTCGATCGTTCGATTAAAGGTCCTGAAGCATTCATTCAAACCAACATTGTCGGCACCTTTAAACTACTGGAAACCGTCCGTAGTTATTGGACAAATATGGACGAGACCAGTAAGGCTGGGTTTCGCTTCCTACACGTCTCGACCGATGAGGTGTATGGCTCACTCAGTCTATCTGATCCTGCGTTTAGCGAGACGAATCGCTATGAACCCAATAGCCCGTACTCTGCGAGTAAAGCCGCTTCGGATCACTTGGTTCGCGCCTATCACCACACTTATGGTTTGCCTGTACTCACGACCAATTGTTCAAACAACTATGGTCCATTTCACTTTCCTGAAAAACTCATTCCGCTGTGTATTTTGAATGCCTTAAATGGCAAGAATTTGCCTATCTATGGCGATGGACAGCAAATTCGTGATTGGTTGTATGTGACTGATCATTGCAGTGCAATTCGTCGCGTCCTTGCACGCGGTACCTTAGGTGAAACGTATAATGTGGGCGGCTGGAATGAAAAAGCCAATCTCGATGTCGTCACGACTTTGTGCAGTATTTTGGATGAACTGAAGCCCCGTACAGATGGTCAGTCTTACAAAACCCAAATCACGTTTGTCCAAGATCGCGCAGGACATGATCGTCGCTATGCGATTGACGCCACAAAACTTGAGCGAGAATTGGGCTGGAAGCCAGCAGAGACTTTTGAAACAGGGATTCGCAAAACCGTGCAATGGTATCTCGAAAATCAAGCTTGGGTGAGCCATATCACCAGTGGCGACTATCGCGACTGGGTGAATCAACAATACAACACATCATCGATTGCCTGAGCGAACCCATGTTGAAAATTCTATTACTGGGTAAAAACGGTCAAGTCGGCTGGGAATTACAGCGCGCGTTAAGCCCTGTCGGTGAATTACATGCTTGTGATCGCAGTGAAGCCAATCTCGATGATCCTGAATCGTTACGTCAGCTCGTGCGCGACTATGCACCCGATATCATCGTCAATGCCGCCGCCTACACAGCCGTTGATAAAGCCGAAACGGATCTTGAAAGCGCAGCTCGTATCAACACGCTATCGCTTGCCGTACTCGCGGAAGAAACCAAACGTTTAAATGGATTACTTGTTCATTACTCGACAGATTATGTGTTTGATGGAACGAAAGACGGCTTCTATCAAGAAAATGATCCGACAGCTCCCCTCAGCATTTATGGCAAAACCAAACGTGCTGGCGAAGTGGCCATTGCGGTATCCGGTTGCCGCCATTTAATCTTTAGAACCAGTTGGGTGTTTGCCAGTCGCGGTGGCAATTTTGCCAAAACGATGCTACGTCTTGCCTCAGAACGCGACAGTTTAAATGTCGTTGCCGATCAATTTGGCGCACCGACCAGTGCGGAGCTGATTGCGGATGTCACTGCGCTTACGATCTATCGCTTACAGCATGACACCGCGCTTGCCGCATCTGCATCGGGTATTTATCATTTGGTGGCTGCAGGTGAAACCAGCTGGCATGGCTATGCGCAACTTGTAATCTCAGAAGCGATTCGACTCGGCGCACCACTCAAAGCACAGCCCAATCAGGTCAATCCAATCCCGGCATCGGCCTATCCTGTTCCTGCTGCTCGCCCCCAAAATTCACGACTCGATACCACCAAGTTGCGCGAGCGATTCAATATTCAGCTCCCTAATTGGCAATACCACGTTCAACGCCTAGTCCGCGAACTTCAGCCATAGATTTTTCCCTTTGCATTGATCCATTATTTTTTTAACACTTCCTTCATCTAAAACAACTTAGTGTTATA
>CAYJUB010000004.1:0-16217 GCA_964373145.1 uncultured Moraxellaceae bacterium | reverse complement strand
CGCAATAACCAGATTCTGCCACCGTGGCTCTACACTTCTTTCATCAAAAACAAATTAGAGTAACAACATGAAACGTAAAGGAATTATTTTAGCAGGTGGCTCAGGAACACGCCTACATCCAGCAACGTTGGCAATCTCAAAGCAATTATTGCCCGTTTATGACAAACCCATGGTCTATTACCCATTGTCCACGCTGATGCTGGCTGGCATTCGTGAAATTTTGATTATTTCTACCCCACAAGATATTCCACGTTATCAACAACTGCTGGGCGATGGCAGCCAATGGGGTTTAGAACTCAGCTACGTCGTACAACCAACGCCTGATGGCTTGGCACAAGCGTTTATCTTGGGTGAAGAATTTATTGGTGATGACCATTGCGCACTGGTACTCGGCGATAACATTTTCTTTGGTCATGATTTCAGTCAATTACTTGCCAATGCAACCGCGAAAGAATCGGGTGCTACGGTATTCGCATACCATGTCCATGATCCAGAACGCTATGGCGTTGCTGAGTTTGATGCGGCAGGAAAAGTGCTGTCGTTGGAAGAAAAACCAAAACAACCGAAATCGAACTATGCGATCACGGGTCTGTATTTTTACGATAAAAATGTGGTTCAGCTCGCGAAACAAATCAAGCCATCTCACCGCGGCGAACTCGAAATCACTGATCTCAACCAATTGTATTTAGATCAAGGTCAACTCTCGGTTGAACTCATGGGTCGCGGACATGCTTGGTTGGATACAGGAACACACGACTCGTTGCTCGAAGCCAGTCAGTTCATTGCCACGATTGAAAAACGCCAAGGCTTAAAAATCGCTTGCCCAGAAGAAATTGCCTTCAAAAATGAGTGGATTAGCCGTGAACAACTGGCTGAACTGGCAAAACCTTTGGCAAAAAATGGTTATGGTCAATATTTATTAAACCTGTTGAAAGAGCAAATATTCTAATGCAATCCATGAAACTTGCGATTCCAGACGTGGTCTTGTTCACGCCCAATTTCTTTGGTGATGAGCGCGGATTTTTCTTTGAAAGCTTTTCACAAAATGCTTTCGAAGAAGCTACTGGGTTAAAACGTCAGTTTGTTCAAGACAATCACTCCAAGTCACAACGTGGTGTCTTACGCGGTTTGCATTACCAGCTGAACCCAATGGCGCAAGGCAAATTGGTTCGTGTTGTACAAGGTGAAGTTTTTGATGTCGCCGTGGATATTCGTAAAGACTCACCAACTTTTGGTCAATGGGTCGGCGAAATATTATCCGCTGAAAACCGCAAGCAGCTTTGGGTGCCGGAAGGCTTTGCCCATGGTTTTGTCACGCTCTCTGAAACCGCAGAATTTCTATATAAGACCACCAACACCTACGCGCCAACCTATGAGCGCTCAATCCTCTGGAATGATCCTGACTTAGCCATTGACTGGCAGTACGCAGGCGAGCCGTTGCTCTCGGGCAAAGATCAACAAGCATCATTTTTCAAAGATGCAGACCTGTTTTAACCCAGTTTAGACTGCAACAAAACTCAACTTGTGCAGATCATGGGCGCGTATTAAAATCCGCGCCCAATCAATGACTGCAAAAGCTTGCCGTCATTAGGTCGGTATAACAATCACTGACAGCGGATCCGTCTTGATTTACTCCTGCCAAGGCGCATAAGTCGCGGGCTTTCTTTTTTTATTGTTAGATGATTCGATGAACGCAAGCCACCTCACACATTTCAACATCATCTATCAAGATGCCTTATTTGATTTCACCCATCAAATGATCAGCGAACCGCAATGGCAGAATTTGCTTGATCGCGCGCAAACTGCGGCGCTCCCGCTTGCGATTCAGCAGCTGCAAGCAGGCGAGATTAAGAACACCACCGAACAACGCCAAGTCCTTCATACCGCTCTACGCGCACAACCGAATCAACAGTCGCGCGAAATGACTGCACATGTCGAAGAAGCGATTGCGGTGCGTGCGCAAATGCGTGAATTTGTCGCCAAGTTACACGCTGGTCAAATCCTCGGGGTCACTGGCAAACCAATTCGGTCAGTCGTCAACATTGGCGTGGGCGGTTCAAACCTCGGTTCAAGCATGGTGACAGAAGCATTAGCACGTTATAAAGCCACCGAAATCAAAATCTTCTTTGTCGCAAATATTGATGCCGATGATTTGAATGAAGTCTTGCAACAAATTAATGCCGAAGAAACCTTGTTTCTGATCACCAGCAAAACCTTTACCACCTGTGAAACCATTCAAAATGCTTACGCAGCAACACATTGGCTCGAACAAAAACTACAATTAGAACGCAAAGATATTATTGCTCATCACTTTGTCGGCATCACGGCTGAACCGCAAAAAGCACAAGCGTTTGGCATACCAACCGATCATATTTTTAAATTCTGGGATTGGGTCGGTGGACGTTTTTCTCTTTGGTCTGCTGTTGGATTACCGATTGCGATTGCCATCGGTATGGATCGCTTTGAAGAGCTACTCGCTGGCGCAAGAGCCATGGACGAGCATTTCTTTTCAGCCCCATTAGCCAGCAACATTCCCGTTTTGATGGGCCTCATTGGCATTTGGAATATTGAAGATAATCATGCGGCGGGTTTGTCAATTGCGCCGTATTGCCATGGCTTAAGATCATTTCCAGCCTATCTACAACAGCTTGAAATGGAGTCCAACGGCAAAGGTGTTGACATCGATGGCAACCCCATCACCTATCGCACTGCGCAAGCGGTGTTTGGTAGTGTAGGGAGTAATGGGCAACATGCTTACTTTCAGATGTTACATCAAGGCAATCGACAAATTCCAACCGATTTTATTGCCATTGCCGAAGACCCTCATGTTTTTGCTGGACATCAAGATCAGTTGCTGGCAAATTGCTTTGCTCAAAGCTCAGCACTAGCGCAAGGTCGAAGCTATCCAAACGAACCGCATAAAACTTGTTTGGGCGGACAACGCTCGACGATGATTATTTTGCCCACACAAGATCCGTTTAATATTGGACTCTTGCTTGCAGCCTATGAACACAAAATTTTTGTTCAAGCGCACCTTTGGCGAATCAATGCATTTGACCAATGGGGTGTAGAGCTGGGGAAATCACTGGCGCATGAGATATTACCCGCGCTTCTGGATCATGACAGTGACCATCGTCTAACCAACTCAACCCTAGTGTTGATTGACTATGTCAAACGCATTCGTAATAAAAAACAACCCATTAAACGATCATAATGCAGCACCACCTTATGCTATAAAGCTCTGGCGCGAAGAAAAAATCGCTTCAGATTCACAATACCTTTCAGAAAAACAGGGGGTATCCGTGCAATCCACTCGATCCAAAGATAAGGGATAATGGCTACTCGTTTTATCACCGCGCTATGTTCCCTCACAAACGCCAATGAGAACAAGCCTTGCGCACGGCAGAACAAAAAATAGTGAACGGTAAAAATCCCTCGATAACGGGAGTGAGAACGAATCATCTTCTCGCGCTCAACATCATTATAGATATCATCAAAGCTATCAATCAACCGCATCCAATCCGTACCAAACGTCGCCAAAATACTCGTGTCTGATTTAGCCCAATAACTTGTTTCTTTGCTGGTATTGACGTGGATGTAGCGGGAACCAACCCAAACCAGTAATGGATTGGACATACGCAGCAGATTCAGAATAAGTGCCAATTGCGGGAAATTTCTAAAGCCACACTGAGGGCGCTGCTCACGCAAAAATGCTCTCATCCTTGAACCATAGATCGTAACCCCCGTCAGCGTCATATGCCATGCTTGCTGGTATAGAAATGTCCGTACATCGTCCAATCCCTGAACTGTTCGACTCTGCTCAAGAGACGAATCATGATTCATAAAAATGACATCTGGCTGTGTAGCCCATGCTTGCACAACCTCGTCAAATAGCTCCAATTCGGCAAAGAGGGCATCAGCCAAAAGCCAGACATAATCAGCATCCGGCCACAGCAATGTCTCAATCAAATTCTGATCATGACCTAGTCCTGGTGTGTTCTGACGATAGTACAAGTCGGGATAATTGAGTCCCGCTAATGCTTGGGCAGTCTCCTCATTTGGACTATCATCTGACACATAGATCGCGATCTTGTACTTCATCAAAGCTGGGAGCATCCGGCTCAAATTCTCCACCAGAATAGATGCTCTGTCATAGGTCGGAATGGCGATGGCTAGTTTGGTCATATCAAAACACCTTTACAAAGTTATGTTATTCGCTGACTCATGAAATAACGAAAGGTCACAGTCGAAAAAGGCAAAGCCACTAGCACCATCAATGCCATGTACAAACCCAACATGCCGTTGATACCAAGCAAACGTACGCCAAAAAATACAATGAGAAGTGTCAGTACTGCCATTACTAACGAATAAAACAAATAAGGTTCTTCCTTAAATGTCCGAGCAAACGCAGCCTGACAGGAAATGATATGGTTAGCCGTCATTGCGACCATTAGCATGAGTAGCGCATTCATATCCAAAAATTTATCCGCAATTGTTGGATACACAGACACCAGCCCACTGTAAAAGCCAAAAAAAGCCAAAAAAATTATCATCAAAAATAGCGTCGTGATTTTAGTGGTCCGTTTAAACAGATATACCGCCCCATTGACCTGCTGCCGAGCGATCAGATTCGCGAGCATGGGTGTCCGAGTGGCATACCAACTCGCGGCTAATGTTGCCAGCGCACTGACCAAGGCGATACTGAGTCCCATTTTACCAGCCATTTTAGCCCCTAGCTGATAAAAGACGATAGGATTAAACAGCTGATAGATCAGATAACCACTCATCCAACTGAGCCCGATACGCCATTGCATCGGCAAGATCTCCTGTGACCAAGAGATTTGATGATCGAGTCGATCAATTACGGTATATAAAGCCGTCCTCAGCACTTCCCGAAAGTGCATCGTCAACCAAATCAAAGAAACCAAAAAGGTTCCCAATGTAATCGCTGGCGCAGCCCATAACCCAAATCCCATGAGCATTGCAGACCAACCCAAAAATGCACCAGCCAAAGACTGTACCAAACGCACTCGAGCCACACTGGCAACTTTGCCAGCGCCTTCCAATAAAGAGAGCAATGGGCTCAGATAAAGATTAAATGCTGTAATCACAACCAGCGTAATCCAGACCATACGCCAGTGTGCAGGCTGTGCATCCTGATGATGGTTAAAAAAAACTAAACCTATAGGAATCAGTGCCACCGAAAACAACAATGCCATCACGGCATACCATTTCACGGTCAGTCGAATCAATGAATAATAACGATTACGATGATAAATAGAGCCTTCTACCTGATTTGATGCGCCCCAATTTAGATGAGCAAACTCATGGCCAGCATACTGAATCAAGATCGAGCCAAGCCCCAGCTCGAAAAACACCTGCAATGCGACCACACTGTAAAAGGTGAGATAGAATCCGCGCTCAACATCGCTCAAGAAGTGTGCAATGAGAAGTAACGTGCCGAAGCCAACGCCGAGACTTGCGATTTTTGCCGAGATTGCATAAATAGCCGCTTGATCAAAAACTTTTTTCACAAAACCTCTGATTCATTATGGCTATAAGCAAGCAAGTCTAGCATATTCACCAAATCAACAAAATTGAATACTTAGAGAGTCGAACGACTAACCATTAGCATTTCAAACTGTTTTCATCCACTGCCAATGCTTGGTCATTCCCTCCTCCAAAGTAACCTGAGGAGACCAAACAAATGCATTACATACTTTACGAATGTCCAATATAACGGCAGGAACATCGAAGTTGCGTGCCTCTTGACGATCTATCTGAATCTGTCGTTGTGTGACATTTTGAGCAACCTCTAAAATCTGGCTTAGAGAATACCCCTCCCCACTTCCAACATTAAACGTACCAACCTCGTCACTATTCGTAACCATGAGCAATAAACGAATCACGTCATCCACATAAATATAGTCACGAATCACATCCCCATTTCCCCAAATGGATATGGGCTGGTTAAGCAACGCTTTCATCAATACTGTGGCGATAAATCCCTGCACGCCTATTTTGCTTTGTCTTGGACCATAAGGATTAGCCAATCTTAAAATCACTGATTGAACCCCGTATAACTCCGCATACATATGCAGATATTTTTCGACAGCCATTTTAACAATACCATAGGAGCTTTTAGGCTCTAATGGATGGTTTTCGGGTATGGGAATATGCTGTGGTGTTCCATACACCGTTCCACCTGAGGAAAAATAGATTAAACGCGTATGCGGCAAATGGCGCAATGCCTCCAGCAACTGTATGGTTGCCACCAGATTTCCTTGAATGTCTGCAATAGGATTTTGGTTTGATGTTGCAGGAATCGTCGTCGACACTAAATGAAAAATCACATCCGTTTCTGCTAAAAGCGGTGTTAAGAATGATATATCAAAAAAATTTCCCTGAAAATACTTTACTCGTGCAGATGCGCTAGTCAATAAATGAGGGTCATACGGTGTAGGAGCCAGACCCACCACGCTAACTTGATCTCCGCGTGCTACAAGCGCATCGACAAGATGAGACCCCAAAAAACCATTGCCGCCTAACACCAAACTACGCATTAACAATTCATCCTTTTTTAGCCCATATTCGTTTTTTCATTTTCGACTACTCACCAGAATCGACATCCAAACCAAGATCAACTTGACACTCACATCCAGCATAAGGTCACATAGTCGCTTTATATCGCACAGACAATGCCATATACTGCACATAGAAAGTTGACATCCCCCACACGAACACCTAAAAAATATATTAAAAAAACCAGTCTCTGGTGGTTGGGCTAATAACACGATTTTCATTGGTATTATAACATGTTGGAGTTATTGTGAGCAGAGATGTATCTAATGTATCTTCCATTGTTCGCCCCAAAGTCGGGGCGATTATTGTTCTTTATATTCCAAACCCAGTATTACTTGAACGCCTGATAGACAGCCTCCGAGGTGAAGCAGACCAAGTCTTTATAATCGATAATACACCTCTCGGAAAAGCACAATTTGACATTTCTCAGGATTGGTTTGATTGCCTAGGTATTCGGAGTATTTACCACCCGCTCGGGGATAACTACGGTATTGCCAAAGCTCAGAATGTTGGTATTGATCTGGCTATCAAAGATGGTTATGATCATATTATTCTATTCGATCAAGACAGTGCGATTCCCGCCAATATGATTCAGCAACTCCTCGCTGCTGAGCAATCTTTATTAGCAGAATCTGTACAGGTGGGCAGTATTGGGCCGCTATTTCTAGATGAAAAAACAGGTGAATATTCTAAAGCTATTCGTCATGGGCGTTTCTTTGTTAATAAAATAGACGCAACACCAATGGATACTCAGCCCGTGCAAGCAGATTACTTGATTGCTTCTGGCTCATTAATACGAACAGAAGTTTTACAAGCCATTGGTTTCATGCGCGAAGACCTCTTCATTGATTGGGTGGATATTGAGTGGGGACTACGGGCAACTCGCTTAGGTTATAGCCACTTTGTTATTCCAAATGCCATCATGCGCCATAGTATTGGCGATGAGTTTGTCAGTGTTGGCAATCGAAATATCAACCTACACAATGATATTAGAAATTATTACATCGTAAGAAATGCATGTCATTTATTATTAGACGCGCAAATCGATCAAAGATGGCGGATGAGTATTGTCTTTAAAATTCCGCTATATGTTGTTTTTTATGCCTTACATTCTAAAACTCAACTGAAAGCATTCAAATTATTAATACGTGCTTGTGTCGATGGTTTTTCGGGTCGCCTAGGAAAAGCATTTTAAAATGGCGGCATACTGGATTTTATATTGCTACGTCTTTGCGACGACTTTTTTTTACAGTACCGCCAATAATACTGAAAGAAATGCAACATTAAAAAACTATGTGTTACTCGTCCTGATCTGTGTACTCATTGTTTTTGCTGGAGTCCGTGGAATCGGCGTGGATCGAGATGCCGCCAATTATCTCACTTGGTTTAACTCGATCACTGATCCAAACGGCAGCGATCCAACCCCATTTAAAGACCCGGCTTTTTACATAATCGGTAAAATGGTCGGTTATCTCGAATTTGATATTGTTGCATTGTTTTTGATTTTCTCATCTATCAGCATCTGGTTTAAAATCAGCCTTTTATCCTATAATAGATACATCCCTATTGCGGGTTTGTTTTTCTATCTTTATTTTTGCCGATTCTATTTAGTCAATGAAATGACTGCAATTCGTGCAGGTGCTGGAATCATTATCGCATCATTTGCTCTGATGCTTTTTTATCAGAAAAAATGGACTAAAGGCATCTCGCTCTTTATTATTTCACTCGCATTTCATCTATCAACGGCGATTATTTTTCCTTTTTTTGTTTTAGCTTATTTAGAATATAATTACAGATCCAGACTATTACCATGGTTGATGCTCATCACGGCATTGGTCATCTCTAAAATTATAGGCTTAAGTGTCCTGCTTCATTTTAATAGTTTTGATCGTCTCACTCCGTATTTGAATAACTCTAATGAAGTCGAGAAAATAAGTTTATTTTCTTTCTACTTAATTGTGAAGCTCAGCTTATTGTTATTGATTAGCAAATTTCTTTGGAGACAGGCAAACCAATTTGATCGAACCGTCACATATTTAGTGGTCTATGGGATTTGCATTCAATTATTTTTTATCGATATTCCTGTTTTAGCGCTGCGTCTTTCTGAGGTTTTTGCCGTTTTTGATATTTTATTCTTTTTAATTCCTGTTTCTATCTTAACTCAGAATAATAAACGTTTTTATATTGGATTCATTTTCCTACTTGGGCTGGTTTTTTTTATATCCAGCTTAAGAAGCATAAATCCTTACTACACTGTTTAAACACATTTTGTAGATAAGTTACACCATAGATTTGAAAAGTGAGCATCGTTCTTATTTTTAGAACGGATCTTTCTTACTTAAAACATAAATAGTCATTTGGAGATCAATGATTTGCGCCAACCAAACTTCGCAGTACTACTTGCCGCCTATAACGGTATGCAATGGATTGCAGATCAACTCCAATCAATCCTAGATCAAGAAAACGTGACTGTTCAAATCTTTATCAGTGTTGATGCTTCATCAGATCACACTTTAACATGGTGCCATGCTATAGCAGCACAAAACGTCCGTGTCACCGTACTTCCGTCTGGCCATCATTTTGGCGGCGCGGCTAAGAATTTTTTCCATCTCATGCGTGAAGTCAATTTTCAAGACTTTGATTATATTTCGTTTGCTGATCAGGATGATCTTTGGCTTACTGATAAACTCTCAACAGCACACGAAAAAATAATTGCTGGTAACTATGCTGGATATTCAGGCAACGTCACCGCTTTTTGGGACGATGGTCGAGAAAAACTGATCGATAAAGCCCAGCAGCAACGACAGTATGACTTCCTCTTCGAAGCAGCAGGACCGGGGTGTAGCTATGTTCTACAGAACAACGCAGCACAATTATTCAAACAGTTCTTACTTGAAAACTGGGATACTGTCAATGAAATATCTTTGCACGATTGGTTCATTTATGCGTGGTTCAGAGCGAATCAACTTCCTTGGTTTATAGATGCAACACCAAAAGTCTTGTATCGCCAGCACAATCATAACCAAATCGGCGCAAATCAAGGGATGAATGCAATCTATAAACGCCTGAAGCTGATTCAATCTGGTTGGTATCACGCGGAAGTGAATAAAATTTTTCACCTAATCAGCGTGCGCTTACACGAACTACAACCAGAACTACAATCCAAACCACAATCTTCTGATATAATTTCTCGCAGTTTTATAAGACGACATTTTGGACAAATTAGAAGACGGCTGCGAGACCGCATTTTTCTTTTGGTGCTTGTCATGTTCCGCATGTATTAAATATATGCGGGTTTACGAAATGTAAAGAATCAACATCCAAAGGTCCTCAATTGCTATCGAGGATCGCAAGTGTTTTGAAAACAAAGAAATCTAATGCAGGTATTAGATAAGCATTGAATGGGGTTCAGGCACAAATCCAAGCGATGAGGCTGGCGACACTATGGTTAAAACCGATTTATTAGATGAACACTATGCTTAATATTGAAAGCAGCGAAATATATAAAAAGAGCGAAACATATAAAATACTCAAACGTATGTTTGATATTGTTATTGCCGTAATTCTTTCTATTTTATTTTTCCCTATCGCTATAGTTGTTGCTCTCCTGATAGCACTAGAAGGTGCTGGACCTGTTTTCTTTAGGCAGGCTCGGACAGGTCAACTAGAAAAACCTTTCTACATTCTTAAGTTCAGGACTATGCGCCATGAATCTCAAGGACTCAATATTACCGTATGCGGAGATGACCGTATTACGAAGCTGGGTCGCGCCTTACGAAAATCAAAACTTGACGAAATTCCACAATTAATCAATGTTTTAAAAGGTGAGATGAGTATCGTTGGCCCTCGCCCACAGGTTGTTGGGGATATTGAATATTACGATAACATATCCCGGCAGATCATTTTTTCTGAACGTCCAGGAATCACCGATCTTGCATCGCTACTTTACATCCATGAAGAGCGCCTTTTGGCTGAATCGAGTGATCCACTTAAGACTTATTTTGAAGTGATTCTGCCAGAAAAGAATCGCCTTCGTGTACGACACATCATCCAACAATCGTTTTTATTTGATCTAAAAATTATCATCTGGACGGGCCTCCGAATCTTATTTCGGCATCACATGCCTGTCATTGAATGTCCCACAGATATTCCTAAGACGGAAAATAGATCTGTTATTTTACAAGAACATTCAGCGGTCAGAAGTGATATCGATATCTAACTTGCCAACACGAATTTAAACTTATTCAATCAATAACACAGTAGTGTTTGGAAAATCATGCCTAAGCCATCAGACCTCAGCGCGCAAAGCGCTACATCGTCCAACGATATCATTGAAGCAGGGCTACTTGACTTATCAGATCTATGGCAAATAGTTCGCCACTCTTGGCGACTCATTGCATGTTTCGTATTACTATTCACCACTATTGCCTTGTTCTTCGCTCTCACAACAGCCAAGCAATGGGAAGCCACAGCCACGATCCGTATCGGGCATATACCCGCAGATGCCTCTGAATATAAATTAGTGGAAAATCCGCTACAAACGTTAGAGCGGATTAAGTTGATTGGGTTTAAACAAAAAGTGCTGATCAGTCTGAATCTACCAACTGTGCGTGGATTAGACAAACGTAGTGACCTGATATCCAGCTCACTCAAAGGAACTGCAATTCAAAGCACTGATTTCATCAATTTATCCATTCATGGCTATAGTCAAACTGATGCACTACATGCGTTACAATCCGCTGTGAACGAAATAAAAACAGCGCACGCAACCATATCTAACCCACAAAAAAACAATGTCACTAATGAATTAAAATTAACTAATGAAAATCTTTCCTCACTTGCGACTGATGTTTCAAACCTAAAAATTCAAATCGACGCGCTAGGAATTTATAAAGCAGGTTCTGCATTCGCACCGAGTATCGTTGCGACAAATTTATTGATTGAGAAAGAAAAAAGCAAACAACTCCTGCAAACCCAGCAAATTAAATACAGCGCAAGGTTAGCTGCTTTCGATGAACAAGCGACGGCTTTAGTCAGCCCAATTTATATATCGCAGTATCCAGTATCCCCGAATAAGAAGCTGTTCCTGTTGTTTGGTTTGTTATCCGGCTTACTCGTAGGAATATTGATCGCGATCTTGAAATATAAAAACCCGACTAAAGAAAACATCTAACAACAACAGAACATCACTCAACCTTGATGAATTCAGGTTAAGTGATCGTGAAACTTTTAAGCAAACACCGTCACCGTTTGCCTGCTGATCGCAACCAAGTTGCCCTGATCATCCCAAATATGCGCCTCGGCATGACCGTAACCAGATTCCGCACGATCTGTAATCACTTCATATTGCCACCAACTGTCGCTACTCTTACCAATCGGTTCTGCCAAAAACTCTACGGTCCAGCACAATGTACTTGCGGGTGCGACCACTTTTAACATGGGTAAAATAGACGGAGGCCATGCATCAATTAATGCAAATAAATGTGCGGTGGTCATCTGTGAAAATGAATCCTTCCAGCGCATCCACCCTCCAAAATCAGGTTTTTCTGACGCAGTAAACGGTGTGCGACCTTTCGCCCAACGCAAATCAGTTTGTTGGAAAAATTCAGGCATAACCCCTTCAATGTACGGAAATGCGGGAATCTCCTCAGGTTTCTTATAGTCAGGTGCTTTATGCCGAGATTGAACGTTAATAGTTGATTCACGCCCAACACCAAAGCTTGCAAGCAAAACCGCCAGCACTTCACCATTTTGGATTAAACGCGCTTCTGCTTGAGTGACTGATTTGCCACTGCGAAAGACTTCGGTCTTCAGCGTGACATCGCCTACCGCAACTGCGCCAATAAACGAGACGGTCGCTGAACGCAGCATCCGCTCTTGTCCAACATCGCCCAATGATGCAATTAAGCGACTGTAGAGTAGACCTGCCACCAATCCACCATAGGTCGCACGACCTTGCCCCCAACCCGTTGGAATGGTGACCGTTTCTGCCGCATAGGCTTGGCTAATGAGCTGATGAATTGACATGATGATTCTCGCCACAGTGCTAAATGAATAGCCTTGAGAGTACCGCAAATGAAGCTATTATTGATGATGCACCGTGGACGCGATAGTCATCAATTTTTGTGGATGAATTATTCGTGCAGCACTTTATAGATGACTCGCGCCAGGCCTGAACCGAATCCCGCAACACCTGCCAGATCACTTTCCGATGCCTTCAAGACGCCCTGAATACCCCCAAAATGGGTGAGTAAATCACGCCGACGTTTCGGCCCTAAACCAGGAATCACCTCTAATACCGATCCGCCACGTTTTTTATCGCGCTTGGCCCGATGCTTGGTAATCGCAAAACGATGCGCTTCATCTCGAATCTGCTGAATCAAATGCAGTGCCTTATCATCTGATTCCAACTGAAAACTGGTGCCATCCTCCAGATGTAAAGTCTCTAGTCCAGGTTTGCGCCCCTCGCCTTTGGAGACGCCAATCATCAGTGGATTCAGTGCTAACTTTGCCATGACAGCTTTGGCAACATTCAACTGACCTTTACCGCCGTCAATCAGCATCAAATCAGGAACGGGTTGCTTCTTGTACCGGCGCTCCAGCACTTGCGCCATTGCCGCATAGTCATCCCCACCCGTGATATCGGTGATCGCGTATTGACGATAATCGCGTTTCCGCGCACCACCTTGATCGAAGACGACACAGGACGCGATGGGCGATTCGCCCATGGTATGACTAATATCAAAACATTCAATCCGATCAATCGGTTGTCCTAATACATCCTGTAGAATGCGGAAACGCTCTTTCAGTTCGATATGATTCGCAAGCTTAGCTTTGAGCGCCCCTTCCGCATTCATGGTCGCAATCTCAAGCCATTCCGCTCGGTTCTCGCGGACACGGGTTTTGATGGTGACTTTTTGTTTATATTCGAGTTGCAGGGCTTCTTCTAAGGCTTGTTTATCGGACAATTCGACATTGACAATCAGCTCACTCGGCAGCTCATCGGCAAATTGAAAGTAGAATGATGCCAAAAACTCAGACAGCAATTCACCAATATCGTCATTCATTTCCAAATCAGGAAAAAAGCTCTTACCACCGAGCACACGACCGCCGCGCACATTCATCACTTGCACGCAGACCACGCCTGCTTGCTGGGCGATGGCGAGAATATCGGCTTCACCTTTGACGGTATACACCGCTTGTTGAGCTTGGACTTCGCGCAACATACTGAGTTGATCGCGATACAACACGGCTTGTTCAAACTCAAGCGCTTCGGCTGCATGTTCCATTTGCCCAATCAGTTTTTGATTGAGTTCAGTGGTATTACCTTGCAGAAAATCAATCGTGTTGGCGACATCAATTGCATAGTCTTCAGGCGTGACCAAGCCGACACAGGGCGCACGGCAACGCTTAATTTGATACTCCAAACACGGGCGTTTGCGCTGGGCAAAAAACGTGTTTTCGCAAGAACGCACCATGAACATTTTTTCTAGCACAACCAAGACTTCACGCGCAGCGGCAGCACTCGGATACGGGCCAAAGAATTTGCCTTCTTGATGATTCCGTTTGCCCCGACCTGCTGCGAGTCGTGGATAAGGCTGGTCGGCAGAAATAAAGATGTACAGATAGGATTTATCGTCGCGCAACATGATGTTGTACGGCGGTTTATTTTCTTTAATCAGGTTCTGTTCAAGCAATAACGCTTCGGTTTCACTGCGCGTAATCAGGGTTTCAATATTACGAATACGGGCAACAAGGGCACGCGTTTTAGGATGTTCCACGGTCTTGGCAAAATACGTCGTAACGCGATTTTTGAGATTTTTGGCTTTACCGATATACAGCAACTCACCGTCAGGCCCGAGCATTTTATACACACCAGGCAAATTGGGTAATGTGAGAAGGATGGCGCGAATATGGTCGGCGTAAAGTTCGTTCATGGTCGTCAGTTTTTTTGCCTTGTAGAACAGATTAATTCAATGCGTAGCGCCCATACATCATACTTGAGTGTTGTATTTTTAGCGTCATGACAAATAAGATATCATGTGTGTCTTTTTCAGATTACTCGGGTAAAATCGAAAAAAACCGATAAATACCGATCACATGGAGCTGGCTAGATGTCCGTTAAAGTACCCCATCAACCCGTATCACAATCAGGCATCTTACCTGATTCATCCAGTCATGCACGCTTCTTGGTGTTACGTCTCGGATCGTTATCCATCGATGAACTTAAAGCCCAATTGTTAGCACTTGAAGAAACCCGACAACGTCTCAATACCCAGTACGTCAACTCAAAATTATCCAGTGTCGTGGGTTTTGGTCTTGAGCTATGGACAAAACTATATAAAGAAGTGCCGCAAGGCTTCCATGATTTAGCACCACTCTCCAGTATTTCTCAGGCAGAAAAACTCATCATGCCTTCGACAGGCGGTGATCTTGTCATTCATATTCATGGTGAACAAGCCGACTTATGCTTTCTGTTGGCACAAACTTTTATGAACGGTATTGCTGACAAAGTGCATGTCCTCGATGAACAAACGGGTTTTCGTTATCTTGATCGTCGTGATTTGACAGGGTTTATTGACGGAACAGAAAATCCTTTTAGCGAAGACGATCGTGCTGAAGCAGCCCTACTCGGCGAAGGTCAATTCGAAGGCGGTAGCTTTGTCTTTAGCCAACGATTTGTTCATGACTTGCAGACATGGCAACGCCTCAAAGTTGATGCACAAGAGCATGTGTTTGGACGAACCAAATTAGAGAGTATCGAATTTCCAGATGGGGTAAAACGCACCAACTCTCACACAGCACGCGTCGTCATTGAAGATGATCAAGGCGAAGAGTTAGAAATTCTGCGCCATAGTCTGCCCTACGGCAATGGCAGCGGTGAACAAGGCCTATTTTTCCAAGCCTATACCAAAGATTTATCGATCATTGATCGCATGTTGGCGCGGATGTATGGCGTGGGTGATGGGATCACCGATCGAATACTGCACTTCGTCACACCGGTCAGTGGTGCTTACTTCTTCGCCCCGTCCCAAGATTTATTGGATGAAATCATTGAGGGATAAATCACGAAATGCAGTTATAAAAGACCATCATTCAAGAGCAATGTTTCTAAGCATTGCTCTTGAATTCCATAAAATTCTTTAATCAACTGAATTTGATTCAAAATCTCTGCGTTAGGAGAAAAATTTTCGCGCTTAACCGCCAGAATCATTTTATTTTTGCTGGTGTGTTCTAGTGACACGAATTCAAACACTTTGGTTTCGTAACCACAGGCTTCCAGCAAGAGTGCGCGTAAGCCATCGGTCAACATCTCGGCTTCTTGCCCCAGATGCACGCCATGTTGCAGCATCGGACGCAGTACTTGGGGACTTTGAATCTGTGGTCGCACTTGCTTATGACAACACGGCGCGCACATGATGATCGACGCACCCAAACGAATCCCTGTATGCAGCGCATAATCCGTCGCCACATCGCAGGCATGCAGCGCAATCATCACATCGACCGCCTCGGGATGATAACTCCGCACATCGCCTTGATAAAAGGCCAAGCCTTCTAGCGATAAGTGATTGATCACGTTGCCACATAATTTGACTAAATCTGGACGCAATTCCACACCCGTCACATCCGCGGTA
>CAYJUB010000003.1:9876-18542 GCA_964373145.1 uncultured Moraxellaceae bacterium | reverse complement strand
CGCGGCACATTCATTAAAGCCGAAACCTATTTAGAACATCTCAATCCTGAATATCTGCGCTATTACTTTGCAAGTAAATTGTCAGATACGGTTGAAGACATTGACCTGAATCTCGAAGATTTTACCCTGAAAGTAAACAGCGATTTGGTCGGTAAAGTGGTCAATATCGCCAGCCGCTGTGCAGGATTCATCAGCAAGAAATTTGACGGAAAACTGTCGCCAACTTCGAGCGAGCCGCAATTGCTACAAGACTTTATAGATGCAGGCGAGGCGATTGGTCGTGCGTATGAACAGCGCGAATTTAGCCGTGCGATCCGCGACATCATGGCATTGGCTGATCGTGCGAATCAGTACATCGACGACAAAAAACCATGGGCGCTGGCGAAACAAGAAGGCATGGATGCAGAAGTTCATGCGGTTTGCTCAACCGGTCTTAATCTGTTCCGTCAATTGATTGTGTATTTGTCACCGATTTTGCCGATCATGGGTTCGCAAGTTCAGTCGTTTTTGAACTTGAAATCAATGGATTGGGATAGTCGTTTTGACGTGTTGCTCGATCATCGCATTGAGACATTCCAACCGCTGATGCAACGTGTCGAAAAAGATAAAGTAGAAGCCATGGTTGATGCGTCGAAAGAAACTTTGGTGGGTTCTGCTGCTGCTGCACCAGTGGTTAAAGCTGCCAAGCCAGCGAAAGCCGTTGCTGAAAAAGCGAAATCGACCGCTGCACCAACTGAAAGCGGTGTGATTGGCATTGAAGACTTTCTTAAAGTTGAATTGCGCGTTGCCAAAATCTTGAATGCAGAAACTGTTGAGGGTTCGGACAAATTGTTGCAACTGACTTTGGATGCTGGTGAAGCTGAGCCACGGACTGTGTTCAGTGGTATTCGTGGAGCGTATGCGCCAGAAGCGTTGATCAATCGCTTGACGATTGTGGTTGCCAATCTTGCACCGCGCAAAATGCGCTTTGGCATGTCAAACGGCATGGTGTTGGCGGCAGGTAATGAAGATGGAATATTCCTGTTGTCGCCTGATAGTGGTGCGAAAGCGGGTGATCGGGTGAGTTAATTTTTCGAATGAGAAACATCGCTTGGTGTTTCTCATTCAGCTCATATAAAAAAACTATTACGATTCATGTTGCTGATTGATTGAGAAAAATAATGAGAAAGTCACTAAAAATTAGCACCATTGCCATTAGCGTCATTTTGTTAATGTCTTGCGCGAAAAAAGCAGAGGATAGTGCTTCACAAGACGCATCTGTTACTGCTGAGGCACCAGCTTCTGCGCGCAGTGAGGCATCACAAGGTGGTACATCGGCAGAAGTGACACAAGTCAGCACTGCACAGCAACTGACATCCAATATCACGACCTATAACGATGCCGAGCGTAAATTTATTCGCACAGCTACATTGAGTTTCGGTGTGAAGGATGTTTACCAGTCGGCTTTGGCGATTGAAGATGTTGTAGCGGCACAAGGCGGATTTGTCTCAAGAAATGATATTAAATCCACCCCACAAAATCGCACGAGTTTTAGTAATGGCGATAAGATAGTTGACGTGATTGAGTACGCCATTGAGGGCGAGCTTATCGTTCGTATTCCGAGCCAGAAAACACAAGATTTCCTGCGTGCAATCGTGAGTCAAATTGAATTTCTAGAAAGTCGTACTTTTGAAGCAAAAGATGCGCAGTTTGAAATGCTACGTCAGCAACTTGAGGCGATGCGTCAGCAAATTGCACAAGCGCAATTGGAGCAACTTTCTCAGCAAAAAGGCAATATCTCACAAAAAACTGAAGTTATTAATTCGAGTACTCAAAGCAAGGCAGCGCGTGATGAAGCCTTGATTCAACAAAAAGAATTTGAAGATCAGGTCGCCTTCGCCACAATCACCATCAATATTCAGCAACCTTATAAAATCCGTAAAACTGAAAGCAATGATCTCAGTAAAGTTGTTGCTGAAAACAGACCAAACTTCTTTAAGCGTGTAGCTGAATCATTTGTTGTAGGCTGGTATTGGGCGATTGATTCCATTGTGTTATTGGCTCGAGCTTGGGCTTTGTGGCTTATTATTGGAGTTGCTTTGATCCTTAGACGTTGGTTTAAAGGTCGCCGATTGGAGAAGCAATCCAAAAAAAAGTGTAGATAAATCTCATGATAATGTAGATCAATCTTAAATCGCTTTTTACTTATACCAAAAATGACTCATGCGGTTAAGGATGGGCAACTTTAACGCCAATAAAAGTGTTTAACTAAGCCCTAAATTCTGGATACTTAGTTCGATAAATAGTTGAGTTTGGCGTGATGAAGAAACAATATAATATTGCGGGTGTGGATGTCTTTATCGAGGGTGAGGGGAAAGAAACGATTGTCATGGTTCACGGTTGGCCTGATACCTATCGAATCTGGGCAAAACAAGTCGCATTCTTTAAGAAAAACTATCGCTGTGTTTATTTTACCTTTCCTGGTTTTGATGTCACCAGACCACGCAAAGCGTATTCGCTGACAGAGACAACTGAAATTCTGCGTGAAATTATCGATCAAGTGAGTCCAGATCAAAAAGTGAATTTGATGTTGCATGATTGGGGCTGTTTCTTTGGATATCAGTACTATATGCAATATCCAAATCGTGTGGCGAAGATTGTGGGTATTGATATAGGCGATGCGACGTCTAAAGCATTTGCACAGTCGCTGTCAGTGAAAGCCAAAGCGATGGTTTTTACTTATCAAATGTCTTTGGCGGGCGCATGGAAATTAGGCGGCGCGGCGGGTGCTAAGATTGCGCAAACGATGGCAAAATTATTAGGAACACACGCAGATCTCCAACATATTAGTGCAGATATGGGTTATCCATACTATATTCAATGGTTTGGCGCTTTTGGTTCGTATAAAAAAGCAAAAAACTTCAAGCCAGAATGTCCGATGTTCTTTGCTTATGCCAAGAAAAAGCCATTCATGTTCCATTCCGAAAAGTGGGCGAATGACTTAAAAGCACAACCTCAGAATCAAGTGGTTGCCTTTAATTCAGGGCATTGGGTGCAGGTTGATGCAGCGGAACAGTTTAATCAGCAAGTCGGGGCGTGGATGGCATCGTAAAGGAAATGCTTTTTCGGTTGAAAGCCATGACTGGATTTTCTTCATTATGAATTTTCAATAGAAACCATGGAAGTTCATGCATCCTCGCTAGGAGATTAAAGCGTGTTACCAACTTTAAAAAAAGCGACTTACTATTTGATTTTCATTTTTTCTATTTTGTTATTAGTCGCTAGCGCTGGGGTGATTATTGTTGCGTTTAAAGTCTATGAATCGACGCAGCCTAGAAGCTCTATTTATTTTAGGATTTGTGATACGGGGATTAATCCAACTTGTAGCGATTTAGATTGGAAATATACTTTGGTAGTAGGTTTACTCTTACTTGTTTTGGGTTTTGCACTCTTACGTAAAGCGATCTTATTAATAAAAAGAAAGTCTAGTGAGGAATAAGCAAGTAGGCTGCGGGCTTGCCCCAGCTTGTTATTTTGCGTAGTGAGAAAGCTGGGCAAACCCACAGCCTACATTTCTTGCTATTGATTAGAAGTATTGGTGATAAAAAAGGCCTTAGCTCAGTTGTGAGAAAGGCCTTTTTTTGTGCCGATTAATTCGTTCGGAAAAAATATTCGCGATAATATTTGAGTTCACGAATCGAATCGCGAACGTCATCGAGTGCAAGATGGCTAGAATCCTTCTTGAGACCCGCCATCAATTCCGGACGCCAGCGGCGTGCTAATTCTTTGACTGACGACACATCTAAATTACGATAGTGAAAGAATTGTTCCAATTCAGGCATGATGCGATGCATAAAACGACGATCTTGGCAGATCGAATTGCCGCACATCGGTGATTTTTTTGGATCAACCCATTTTTTCAGAAACTCAATCGTCTCAAGTTCAACGTCACGTGCAGACTTCGTGCTACGGCGAACACGCTCGGTGAGTCCTGATTGACCATGCTGACGTGTGTTCCACTCATCCATCGCATTCAGTACGATGTCTGACTGATGAACGGTCAGGACAGGGCCTTCCGCGAGAATGTTAAGGTTCTCATCAGTCACAATCGTTGCGATTTCAATGATTTGATCGTTGTCTGTATCGAGACCAGTCATTTCCAAGTCAATCCAGATCAAGCGATTCTTAAACTTGTCTGCGGTATCGTTTGTTGGTGCGGTTGCCATTAAAATCTCTATGTTTCGCGTGAAAGTGCTTATACTAGCAAGATTAGCATCAATATTGGACTGGATCGTTTCATGCGCTGTGTTTTAATTCATCGTTTGTGTAATTTGACTGTAGTTACAGGTCGCTAATGGCACTTATTCGTAAGCGTCGCCTGACCGATCAGCAAACTCGCCGCATTGAGGCGCAACAAACACGGCGGATTGATGAGGAAGATACTGGTGAACTGCTTGAAGGGTTAATCATCACCCATTACGGTCGTCAATTATTAGTTCAGCAAATTGGTGTAGACAATCATTCCAAACCAAATGACGCTGAATCAGAAACCCCAAAAAAAACAATCTGGCGCTGCCATGCGCGAACGAATTTACCTGTCTTAGTCACGGGTGATCGTGTCCGTTTTCAAGTCGATGAAAATACAGAACTCGGTGTGATTACCGCACTGCATCCACGCGATAGTTTGCTGACGCGTCCTGATCGTTACCATAAAGTAAAACCTGTCGCTGCCAATGTGACTTTGATTGTCGTGGTCTTTGCCGCGCTTCCTGTGCCGTCGCCTTTGCTCATTGATCGCTATTTGGTTGCGTGCCAACAAGCTGATATCCAAGCGTTATTGGTTTTGGGTAAAGCTGATCTGTTGACCGAAGAAGATGGGCTTAAAACTTTGTTAGCTGAATATAATGCGCTGGGATACGACACGCTGACCGTTGAGACGGATGGTGATTTGTCTGAGTTGATTGCCAAGATGGCAGATAAAGTGGTCGTATTCGTTGGGCAGTCTGGCGTGGGAAAAAGCTCTTTAATCAATGCCTTGATTCCTGATGCGAATTTGAAAGTAAACATCATTTCCGAAAATTCGGCACTGGGACAACATACGACGACGACCACGACATTGCTGCCATTGCCGAATGGCGGTGCGTTGATTGATTCGCCGGGGATTCGTGAGTTTGGGGTTTGGCATTTAACGGTGGATGCGATTCGGAATGGTTTTATTGAAATGTATCCATATTATGGTATGTGCCGTTTCCGCAATTGTTTGCATAAGAACGAGCCGGGTTGTGCGCTCAGTGCGGCGGCGGCAGAAGGTAAAGTGTTGCCGCGTCGTTTAGCGAGCCTGAATCGTTTGGAAGATGAAGCGCGCGAAGCTGATAAGCTTTAATGGACAACACGTCATGTAATAAATTTCAAATATCATGCGCGATGCGGCTTGAAAAAGCGGTGATGCGTCATTATGAATAGATGAATGTTTTTGTGATCAGTGGTATTTCGCGAGTCGCGATGTGATTTTTAGTTATTTAATAGTTGAAGGTGAATGTTTTGGAACGTTTTCTTGAATTCATGCAGCACCATCCGATTTTATTCGGCATTCTCGGCGTATTAGCCGTTGCATTTTTCATGCTTGAAGGCCGTCGTAGCGGTCGTAAGATTTCACCTCAAGCATTAGGCGGTTTTGTGAATCGCGAAAAAGCCGTGATTATCGATCTGCGTGATGCAAAAGATTTTCGTGAAGGGCACATTAGCGGTAGTCGCAATATTCCGCTCAGCAGCCTTAAAAAGCACATCGACGAATTACGCGAAATTAAACAGCCGATCGTGATGGTCTGCAAAATGGGTCAAACCGCAGGCAGTGCAGTACAGCAAGTCGGTGGTGAAAATCTATATCGTCTTGAAGGCGGTATTCTCGGTTGGCAAGGACAAAACTTACCGCTCGTTAAGGCTAAACGAATCAACATGACAAAAGGTAATGCATGATGAGTGACGCAACAGAAACCAATGCGACTGAAACAAGTGCTGCTTTGGTGACTATTTATAGCACGCAGTCTTGTCCATATTGTGTGCGTGCAAAGATGCTGTTAACACGCAAAGGTGTTGCTTATCATGAGATTGACCTGAGTCGTGAACCTGCAGAGGCGCGTCTCGAATTGATGCAGCGTACGAAGCAACGCACCGTGCCACAGATTTTTATAAGAGACGTATTTGTTGGTGGTTTTGACCAACTTTACGCATTAGAGCAACAAGGTGAATTGGATAAAATGTTGGCTGGATAAGCCAGATTCTCCGTTCATTTTTTTAACAAGTCACGCTTTCGCGAGCGACAACACAACAGGAAGATTTACAATGAGTGATGAACAACAAGTCGCACCAGCCGCTACTGAAGCGCCACAAGCACAATTGGCTTTAGAGCGTATTTATTTGAAAGATTTATCTTTTGAAGTACCAAGCGCCAAAGTATTCACTAGCGAATGGCAGCCAGAGCTGAACATCAATCTGAGCAGCAATGCTGAACAACTCGATCCAACACATTTTGAAGTCGTGCTCAGTGTGACATTGACCGCAAACAATGGTGGTTCACCTGCGTACATCGCAGAAGTGAAACAAGCGGGTATTTTTCTGATTGAACATGTACCTCAAGAACAATTGCCACAATTGCTTGGCGCGTATTGCCCAAACATCTTGTTCCCGTTCGTTCGTGAAGCACTGACCGATGTGATTACCAAAGGCAGTTTCCCACAATTCCTGCTGGCACCAATCAATTTTGATGCGGCATTTGCAGAAAATCTTGAGCGTCTTCAAGCGGAATCAGCGCCAACGGGTAATGCGTAATTGATTGCAAGCACCTGAATAGAAAAAACCCACAAATTTGTGGGTTTTTTTATCGCTAAAGGAAACGAAAGAGCAGAAATGGGCAACATGGATGCAACTAATTATTCGCTGACAAAACGCTGCGGGATAGGCAAAATAGCGCAATTGAAAATTGAGCTGATTGATCATTGATCAGCATTTGTTTAAGAGTTGGGATGAGTATGGAATTAGATAACAAGCTTCAGCAAGCTGGGGCCGCAACCTCGCGGGTCGTTGAAAAAACTGTTGATCATTACAGTGGTATTTATGAGCCAGCGCAAAAAATGCTCGACAATTTTATGGACCGTATTCCCTATCTAATCGCGGCAGTTCTGGTCTTAGTGCTTTTTTGGCTGATTGGTCGGTTATTTAAGTTCAGTATCAAAAGAGGCTTTAGCGGACGCGCACAAAATCGCCAAAATCTAGTCAAGGCGTTGAATCGGATTGGTTCTTTTTTCATTATTTTTGTCGGTGTATTGGTCGCGATGGTGGTCGCTATTCCAGGATTTACCACGGCAAAAATGATTGGTGGACTCGGCATTGGTTCGGTTGCGATTGGTTTTGCATTTAAAGATATTTTTCAGAATATGCTGTCAGGGATTTTTATCTTACTCGCGGAGCCTTTTCGAATCGGCGATCAAATTGTGATGGGTGATTACGAAGGGACCGTTGAAGACATTCAAATCCGTGCAACAAATATTAGAACGTATGATGGTCGTCGTATTATCATCCCGAATGCGCAAATTTACACCACGCCTGTCATTGTGAATACTGCGTTTAAGCGTCGTCGTTGCCAAGTCGATTTTGGGATTGGCATGAGTGATGATGTTGCAAAAGCCAAAACAGTCGTGTTGGAAGCCTTGAATTCTTGTAATACAGTCACGGAGCATTCAACACCAACGGTTGTGGTCACGGGTTTTAGTGATTTTGCCCTGAAAATGCGCGTGCGTTGGTGGATTGAAGAAAGTGCACAGGTCGATATGACGGATTCTACCGATCAAGTGTTGATTGCTGTGAAATACGCGTTGACTGATGCAGGGATCGATTTGCCGTATCCAACATCGCAAGTCTTGTGGCATGATCAGACTGAGGAAATCGATGGTGATCGAAATCGTCAACGCGAAGGTTGGCCATCACGTGCCGATAAGAAAAATCCGCGTTCAATGGCGCGAGCGCGCTACGATGTGCGTAAAGCGGAATATGTGGATGATCTCCCTGCGGGTCGTACTGAGCGGAATGCTCCGATTGAACCGGTGTCCAGTCGAGACGCGAGTGAAGCTGCGAATCCTGAGCGCGGTTAATGATTCGCTAGTGAGTCAGTTGTTGGTTTTGAGATTTTTAGAAATTCATTATTACAGAGTGGTTAATAGAGTTATGTCGATTAAGTCAGATCGTTGGATTCGTGAAATGAGTGAAAAGCACGGCATGATTGAGCCGTATGCTGAAGGTCAAGTGCGTTATGACCAGAATAATGAAAAAATCATTTCTTATGGCGTATCGAGCTATGGCTATGATGTGCGCTGTGCACGCGAGTTTAAAGTGTTTACCAATATCCACTCCGTTACCGTTGATCCAAAGCATTTTGATGAAAAAAGCTTTGTTGATATCGAAGCGGATGTTTGTATTATTCCGCCGAACTCTTTTGCGCTTGCGCGCACAGTTGAATTCTTCCGCATACCACGCGACGTGCTGACCATCTGCTTGGGCAAATCGACTTATGCCCGCTGCGGCATTATCGTCAACGTAACGCCGCTCGAACCTGAGTGGGAAGGGCATGTGACATTAGAGTTCTCTAACACCACCAATCTTCCTGCAAAAATCTATGCAGGTGAAGGGGTTGC
>CAYJUB010000003.1:0-9776 GCA_964373145.1 uncultured Moraxellaceae bacterium | reverse complement strand
GCATCAAAATTGATGTGGTTGAAAAATAAGAATGCTTTGTCTGACAATTGTTCAGATGAATGACTAATGGATAAATGAATACCTGTTTCGTGGCCCAGGCTAGGTTGCGCTGCAATATGGAGTAGACGATGACTGCACGGTTTATTGCTCAAGTGGCTAATGTTAAGCCTCGATTCAAAGTGAAGACTCTTTCCCTCGCGTTGACGGTACTGTCAGCTGCGCTAGCGATGCCAGCGTATGCGTTGGTAGAGGTCGCTGAGTCTGAATTGAGCGATGCGACTGCGGAGGGTATTGCTTTCTTGCCTGAAAATGTGGCGATGGTTTTTCGTGGCGCAGGCACAACGTATAACGCGTCAGGTGTGATGACGGATACAACGGGTAGAACTACGGAAACGGTTGCGTCTATCCTTGATCCGACCACGGGTCGCAATAATGACACGGGTTATATTCGTTTTATTCCAGTTGGACCTTTAACTGCGCAGGCAACATCGGATGCGGTTTATGGGACGAAGACGGGTAAAGCGGATTTGTTTTTATATGGCTTGGCACTGTCGAAAGGAAATGCGGATGCCAATAGCCGTTTTAATGTCGCAGACCCTTTGATCGCGAGTTGGGGTACTGCGGCGAATCCTTGGTTGATGAAAGTTGAGACACAGACTGCTGTACCAACTTTTGCTCCAACTGGTACGGCTGATGTGACCTTTTTGGGCTTAGAGGCACCATTATATAACCTTGTTAAACCGACAACTTCTGCAACGGGTGCGGATGCTTATCATCTAAAGTTGGCGTTTTGGGCGGATGTATTTGTGCGAAACCCGACTGTTGCTGAAAATATGGGTGCGACGGGCACGCAGTTTGATGTAGGTGGTACTGGTCGTGCTAACCGTTTGCGTTTGCAGGCGGTGATGGATGGTTTTAGTATCAATGGTACGCGATTGCAAGTGTTTCAGACCTTGGGTGGTGCAACCGCTGGGGCAACTGGTGGTAATGCAAATGATCCTTTTTATAACAATACTTTAGGTTTGGCGGGTGTGGTGCGGCTGAATAGCGCCAACACGTGTGCGTCTGATGTTGCTGCAAGCTGCCCGGGTAGTGCTAATGGCTTTAAAGCAAACCATGTCAGTTCAGTGACGAGAACGGCACCGGGTACGATCACCAATGTGTATGCGCCGACTTTAGTGTCGGGTGCTTCGAGCGATCCAAACGGTACTACACCAGCAGCCACTCAGTTGTATCAAATTCGCGCCATCCTTGCGAATGTGGATTCAGTATCAGGAGCGACGAGCACACTTCCGACTAACCTGCCTGTTGTACGCTTTAGTACGAGAGAAACAGGCGCGACGCAAGGCTTGTTGGAAACGCCAGCGATTGGGAGTTTGGCAGGGGGTGGGATTGCGCCTAAGTTTGATCCCACTGAAGGTTTGTTCCTGTATGGCTTGAATGTCAACTTGGTGTTGGGTAGTTTGATGCAACCGCTGATTATCGGTAGTAGTGGGAATAATTTGGTGCTGGAGTTGGCGCGTATTCCGAATAAACCTGAACTGTATAAGCAAATTTATACCGCCTATGCAGGCGCTACGGGGACGCTAACACCAGCACAGATTGCTGAGTATAAAGGTTCGACCTGTAACGTCTATCAATGTGGTACTAAGATTCAAGTGAACGGTGTTGATACCTATCAAGGGAATACAGCGACCCACAGTAGTATTACGATCGGTTCGGTGAATTACGATAGCGTGAACAATTTATTGTCAGCATATTCGGGTCCGGGTGCAATCGGTGTGTCTTTTGGACAGCTTGTAAATCCAGCTGCTGTGGCTGCACTACCAAACCAAAACTATTACGCGCTAGAGTATAAAGCGCGGGAAAGAGTGTCAAATACTCAGTGGCGTTATTACAACACTGGATCGACGACGGTTAATGGTACAAATAACTGCGGTACAACAGGGAACTTAAATTGTAATGAGTTTAATCTGGCGAATTGGTTAGGTTTAGGGTCTTTTGATACTGCAACTTTCCCAGGTTCGAATCCGACAGTTGCGCATGCTGCCTATGCTGCACCCAATCCAATTCCAGGTCGGACGGCAGCAGCTGATATTGCGATGCCTGCTTGGGGACCTTTGCCGGGTGCAAGTATGACAGGTACCATTTGGTCAGCTAATCCAGCACCTGCTGCGTTGCCAAACGCACAAGTGGCGATCGCAAGTAATAACTTTGGTTCGGCGGTTATCGACGGTATTTTGATTCAGCATCTTAAATTTACGACCAACGGTCTATAAGGAGAGTACGATGAAGTATCCATTATTGCTTTCCTTTTTGATTTTGAACAGTATCGCTCATGCGGGACTTGAGCCCATGACCAATGAAGCAATGCAGGCGACCGAAGGACAGGGTGGTGCTGATTTGTCGTTGATCGTGAGTATCAATCATGACGTCGATGTCAACGGTAATAGTACCAATTTGCTGTCATCGTATTGCATGACCAATTATCAGTTATGCCGCGTTGGGTTGTCTCTTAATAATCGAAATGAAGATGGAACGGTGACAGGTTCAGCAACAGGTAAAAAAATCTGGCTTGTCTATAAGGGCTTGCAAGGGACGATTAATATCCAAAAGATTGCTTTAGATGCAACAGATTTGACCTATACGAACGATACCGGAGCTTCGGTGACGAAGGCTGCCATTCAGTTGGGTTTTGATCCTGAAAAACCAATTTTGTTCCGTAATGTGGGGTATGAGGCATTGTCTGTTGAAACAGATAGTGTTGCGAATGAAGGCGCGAATAATATTCCTGGTTATTTGGCGATCACGACAGGTGGTGCCACGCTGAAGAAAACCACCAATGGTAAGTATGACTATTCAACGGCGTTTTCTGCTGGGGGGTATAACTACAACAGTAGTTCTTTTGACCATGGTCGCCAAACGGGCTTCACGGGTTTAATGATGCATGGAAATTTGGTGCTTGCTGGAACAATGAAGATTTTTAGCTGCGATGCTAATCATCCACGTTGCTAGTTTTGTGACATATATTATATGGATGCCGTCATGAAGATGAAAAAGGGACTACAGCAAAACCGACTTCAGCACGCAGATATGGAGCGTGCGAGTTATGTCGGTCGTTTGAGTATATTGGCTGCCAGTCTATTGAGCATTCAAACATCGGCATTCGCCTTGCAAGAGCTCAATGACCAAACATTACGTCAGATCGACGGCCAAGATGGCATCGTGATCAATACTGCATATGATTCACTTCACTTCGATAGTCTGTACTGGGATGATAAAGCCGGTACTGCAGCGAATACTGAAAGGACGTTTCGTAACTATGTAAATGATGTCTCTATCACAGGGACAAATTTAGGTTCGACTATTAAAGTCAATGTCGGTTCCGATGGAACGTCGCCTGGGCTTGATTTGCAAGTCAGTTCACGTTTGGGAACGATTACAGCGAAAGAGTTTAAGATTTGTAATGGAACGCTTCTGACGGATTGTCAGGCTACTGATACGAGCATGGGCGCAGTCACGATTCAATCTGTGCAAGATGCGATATTTAATGTGCGAACAACCAAAGGGCTATTCAATTCCACCAGTTTGTCACATGTGGATATTGGGCTTAGAAATATGAATTTCTATCTGACGCAAAAGGAATCCACCACTGGCGGTGTGGGTGGTCTTGGTGTCAGTAATCAGGTCATTCTGAAGGATTTCAATTTTAAGATATCTGGTGATGGCTATTTTTATATTAATGATAAAAACGGTATCACTCTAGAAACGCGTGATGCGGCGAACTTTGTCAACTTGATCCCTGTGGCAGATCCACGTGATTTACCAGGTGTGGATGCTTTTGATGGTAAGACTAAAGCGGGTTTAAATTTAGAGTTTATGTATAAAGGCGGTTTGGCAAACCCTGTTAGCAGCTATGACACGACTGGTGCGAAAGGGATGATTCGCGTTGGCGCATCAGGCAAGTTGACCAATTCAATCATCCAAGTGCGTGGTACAAATGCATCAGGCTTAACAGCCACAAATAATGTTCTTGGCTTTGCATATGCAGCTGGAAATAATACATTTGTTCCCGATAGTACCGGTGCGAATGCTTCTGTGATTGGCACTACGGGTATTGCGACACGTGTAAAAACTGACTTTGTGGGCGGTACGGGTCCAGATGCGGTGACCTTGGAATTGGCACATGCGGGTAATAATGCGTATGGCGTCAGATTTGGTAATCTCACCCCGTTGTTAATTCGTAAACAAAACGGTGGCGGTGCACTGAATCCAGATTTAGCGTATTTCGATTCGGGAAGTGTCTACATGAACTTAGCGAACACGAAGCGTATCGCATTGCCGCAAAATGCAGTCTTGAACGCTGGACGCTATGCAGGATCGGGCACGCTGACGACTGCTAATGATTATAACCAACTCATTTATCCAGGTGCTCTTGCGACCAATCCCAATGCATTTGTGATGGCAATACGTGGTGCAGATTTCCAAGCGTTGTCACGTAAGGGAACTTTTATTGTCAGTAATGATGTAACCAATCCTGGGGATTTGCCAAGTAGTACAGGTACTTGGGGGTTAGGTCTGCCAATTTATAACCTGAACGCCAACTTGGCCTTGTACGGCACAACGCCTGTTGCGGGTGAGGAAAGATTAGGCTTTGCGTTGGGCTTGTCGACTCAAGGGGTCAACAAAGTCGCTTTGCCAGATGGCACTCCAGCAGGTGCTAGAACCACTTCGATTTTGCTGATCGATGGTGCGACTTATGGTCAGGCTGTCGATGGTGCTGGTCTACGTGTCGCATCTCCGACGGGTGATCCGATTAACTATTATCTGGGTTTACGTAACATTGACATGTTAATGACCGCCAATGGCTCCATTAGCCTGAAAGGCGGCATGATCAATGTCAATATCCCTAATCTGGCAATTGTTGCTGCGGCAGAAGTAGCAGCAGGTTATTTGCCTGGTTCGCAATACAGAACGTTGAGCGCGGGCTATGTACCTATCGATAACTTCTTGAAACCAGATGATGTCTTATTTGGTCTTAAGGTCAAGTTGAATGGCAGCATGAATCTCAATCTTGTGCCTCCATCGCAAGCAACGCCTACTTTGGCACAAAACCGTTTGAGCTTCGATGGAACATTTACAGCGACTGATGGCGGGATACAGATCAGTGATGCGATCAACGGTTCGATCATTGGCTTCGATACACTGACTGGTGTGATTGATTTTTCAAACCAAATTAAAGTGAATAAAGATAGTTTTGATTTTAACTTTAGATTTGATGTGAATAAAGGTGCAATTCAATCAACTGCGCCAGCAGCCATCGGTGTACTTGCAGGCAAAGCTTTACGTATTAAAAACATCGAAATGTTTCCGCCAAATCCAGCTTCAACTGGACAGCGTTTGGGTGAGCTTGTGATCGCTGGTGGAACCATGACCAGTAAATTAAATATTATTCCGCGCTAAATGGATTTGGAGTAAAGTTATGAATAACATGAAATATTTGAAAACGGTTCTGTGTTGTGCCATTAGCGTGGTGTGTGGTTCGAGTCTTGCTCAAACTACAATGACTCCTTTGACTGATGAGCAAATGTCTGCCACATCGGGACAAGCTTTATTTAATATGTCTTATCTGGCGCCTGGGGATACAACAAATTACGCATCTAATAATACAGTAGGCAATCAGGTCGGTTTTTATCGTTTAGGGGTTGAAGGTACTGTCGAGATCAATGCCAATATTCGTAAACTACAGCTTGGTTGTGGTGGCGTGAATGGTGCAGGTGGTTGTGATATTGATATTGATAATTTGGCTTTGAGTGGCAATCCTGGCGTGGGTGATTGCGCTGCTGGCGCAGCCCGTCCAAGTTGTGACGCAAAACTAACAAACCCTTACCTTGAACTCGCGATTAAGAACCCTAATAGTGCTTCAACTCGCCAAGTGGTGGGACTCCGTTTGGGGTCGGCATTGGCGCAAGGATTGTTGACTGCAGGATTAGAAAATACCGGTGTCGCAAACGGGATCAACTCCATTTCTGGTTTTTTGCGAGTTCAATCAGATAGTACCGGTTATATTTATGGTAAAGCGAATACAGGTGCTAGATATCTAGATGCCAGAGCAAATGCGCCGTATACCATTAATGGTGTCGCTACAACACTTAATAATGAAATTACAGGAAAAATTGATTCAGGTGTAGGCGCGATACTTTCGATTAAAACGATCGGTGGTGGATTACAAATTCCAGCAATGACAGGCATCCCGTTTATTCGTCCGGGTCTAGTTATCAATCAGAGTCGAACATCTTCGTTGTCTTTAATGGCTAACTTGGCTGTCCCTCCAATTTTAACGGATTGGCGTGGTGCAAACCAAACAGTGAATCCTGCATATCCTCCTAATGGACAGGTTATCTATCATAATCCTGTAGAGACCCCAATCGATTGGACTTTCGCGGTACCAAAACAAGTTCAGACGCAAGGTGGGCCATTATCAGCTCAGATCACCAATTGTAGTGGTGGTGGGTGTTTTCTGGCGACGATTGCGGGTGTGAACGTGGGTGATGTACTGCAAAATGCTTTTATCAGATCGCAGATTACGGGTATTTCAGTAGATGTAACCATTAATGAAGGACTCGGGTTTATCCATTCATTACCCATTAATTCGCCAATGTATTTGTCACTACAAGAGTATGATTTGAGATGGCCAGGGACGTATTCTGGTGCTAATCCTGAAAATACTAGTCAGACTGTCACGGACATAGCGAAGCGTGGTTGGTGGTTGTCGATGTCTGATCCTGTGAATTTAGGTAGTTTGGATCCGACTCAAAATATTGATATTGCCCCCTTGTTTCCACAAATTGCTTCGAAGTTTAGTGATTATTTGAATGCAAATCCAGCTGGGCTACCTTTTACTTCTTTGGTGAATGCAATTTTTGGTACAGGAGATATTAATGTGGATGGTGGACCTGTGAATTTATCGGCGGCTCCATTGTCTTTGACATTAAGTAATATCCAGTTAAATGGCCAATCAATCTCACCGAACTGCTATGGTGGCTTAAAGTTCTGTTGATCTTTCTTGCATAAAAAAAACAGTCCAAATGGACTGTTTTTTGTTTTTGGAAGCCAACGATTTACGTTGTAGACTTCGGGTCAGTTTTGGTTAATCTACCTTAAACGTATCTGGCAATTCGTAAGCTTGCAGTAGTGCTTCATCTTTGGATTTTTGCATAATACATTCTGCTAACTTGGCACGATCATGTGGGTGCAGACTGATAAAGTAAGCGCCAGTGCGGAACCCCTCCAAGTCTTCATCTTCGGCGTAAACGGTGCGCGCGGTGGCGGCAAGATGGAAAGAATTGTTGGGGTGACTCATGGTCATATGGATATGTGAACCCGGTGGAATGCGGTCTCGCGCATAAAATGATAGACCGCTTTCTGAGATATTCACGCGTGTCGGCGTTGGTAGAAGAGATTCCACCATGTTGTCGTAGAGTGAGCCTGTCAACAGCGATATTTTTTGATTCATAAGCTGCAAAATATGAGCAATTTCTTTCTGCTGTGTCTCTAGACTTGCCAGTGAGATTTTCTGTACGGTATCTATCTCATCGAGTTCCGCGAGCAACAAAAAATAGCGCGGTAATGCAAATTCGGAATCATAAGGATCTTTCATCGCGCTGGTGCGAGTGATCAGCTGATAATTGATACGCATGGAATCGTTAATACGAGAGAGCAATCGGCGTTCGGCATCTTCTATACTGTGGTCGTCGAGGTGGTGCGCTTCCATGGTCTATCCTTGCTATATTGATAATGTAACATCGCCTCAATGCGATCAATTTCTATTTTGATTGTCGTTGGGTATTTTTACATTTAGACAAAAAATGAATACTCCGCCCCATTATCGAGTGTTTATTGTCAAATATCAAACGACTTAGGTGATTTTGTGTGCAAAATTATGATTCAGTGTGAATCTCAGTTTTAACATCGGGTTTGTCATAATGAACTCATACAATTTTGCGTGAACTATCGGGTATGCTACTCGCTGTTTTATGAGTCATTTTTAGATTCTCTTGTCGGCTACATGATGGTCGATATTGTTTCCTATTTCGTTGGATTTGTTTATGTTTAAACCTGCCTCGTTGTTTATTGGTCTGCGTTATACCCGCGCCAGACGGAGCAATCATTTTATTTCTTTCATTGCACTGATATCAATTATTGGTCTGATGCTGGGTGTCGCTGTGCTCATCACGGTGTTGTCGGTGATGAACGGCTTTGATCGTGAGCTGAAAACGCGGATTTTAGGCATGATTCCGCAAGCGACCGTGTCATCGAATCAGATTATTCCCGATTGGCGTTTCTTGGTGGCGCATGCAGAAAAGCAACCTCACGTGGTGGGTGCAGCCCCATTTACCCAAGTGCAGGGCATGTTGACGTCACAAGGGCAGGTTGCAGGGATTGTGATCAGTGGGATTGAGCCGAATTTCGAAAAGAAAGTATCGATTATTCAGAACCACATGACTTCTGGATCGTTGGATGGCTTGGTGGATGGTGAGTTTGGCATCGTACTGGGGCAGTCGATGGCAGACAATTTAGGTTTGCAGTTAGGTGATAAAGTCACGTTGGTGTTGCCAGAAGCCACAGCGTCGCCAGCGGGCGTCGTTCCACGCTTTAAAATGTTCACCATTGTGGGGATTTTTAGCGTGGGTGCCGAGGTCGATTCGAGCTTTGGTTATATCGCACTGAATGATGCCGCAAAGTTATTGCGTCAACCTGATGGTGCGCAAGGCGTGCGTTTGAAGTTAGATGATTTGTTTGTGGCGCGTGAAGTCTCCAATGATTTTGCAGCGGAGTTGCCAAATAATTTTTATGCGTCAGATTGGACGCAAACTCAAGGCAATTTGTTTAATGCCATCCAGATGGAAAAAGCGATGGTGAGTCTGTTGCTGTTTCTGATTGTGTTGGTTGCAGCATTTAATATCGTATCCAGCCTTGTGATGGTGGTGACTGATAAGAAATCAGATATCGCGATTTTACGCACGTTAGGGGCTTCACCGAAGACGATTACCCGTATTTTTATGGTGCAAGGCATTGTGATTGGGGCGTTTGGGACGTTGTCTGGTGCCTTACTGGGTATAGGTGCTGCGCTGGGGATTAGCCCGTTTATGAGTTGGATTAATACCGCCTTTGGTTTGAACTTGTTTGATGCTTATTTTGTGAATTATTTACCATCACAATTGCGTTGGCAGGATGTGGTGTTGGTTGTCGGTGTGTCATTGACCTTGAGTTTCCTAGCCACAATCTATCCAGCACGTCGCGCGGCACGTATTCAACCTGCGGAGGCGTTGCGCTATGAGTGATCTAGCCTCGAGTAGTTCAGCGCGACCAGCATTAAACGCATCGGCACAAAAGGGAAATGAATTGACAGCGAATCACATGAACACGAATCCAGAAGACCATCGCGGCACGCCTGTGTTGTCTGCGTTCAATTTGTCTAAAACGTTTAATGAAGGCAAAAACCAAGTCACGATTTTGCATGGTTTGGATTTGTCGGTTGAGGCGGGTGAGTTCGTTTCGATTGTGGGTTCGAGCGGTTCAGGTAAAAGTACGTTGTTGCATTTACTCGGTGGTTTGGATTTACCGACGACTGGTGAAGTGCGGGTGCGCGGTGAATTGCTCAGCAGTATGAATGAAACCAAACGCGGTGAAGTGCGTAATCGTTCATTGGGTTTTGTGTATCAATTTCATCATTTGTTGCCTGAGTTTGATGCGATTGAAAATGTGACCATGCC
>CAYJUB010000002.1:0-19422 GCA_964373145.1 uncultured Moraxellaceae bacterium | reverse complement strand
GCGGCTCAAACAACGGCCAATAACGCCAGTTTGTTTCCCAGATTTCAAACTCAAAACTGGGTCTTGGCCGATCCCACCTCCCGCTAAACTGGCCTGACGAGGTGTCAAACACCCAATCAGGTTGAATCCAGTCCAGCACATCATAATGACAGGTAAGAAGTACGGCTTGCCCTTTGGTGCGCCGCCATGCTTTAGCAAAAGCACCCGCGCCAATACAAGCAATTTGACGGTCGACAACACTTGAAAACTCATCAATGATGAGTTGCTCGGGTGCTTCGCATAAAGCGCGGGCTAAATCAGCTCTGAACCGTTCGCCGTTAGATAGCACTGAATACGGTCTAAGCCATGCTGGCACAGTACCTAAACCAACGGCAGATAATGCGGCGGTGACATGATCGATTGGTGAGTCTGGACAGATTGCGTCAATTATAGGAACGTCGTCTGGCCAATTAGGTGCGTAGGGTTTTACTTTCGGCCACAAGTTGTTGCCAATCGTCGTTTTACCCGTACCGCTTGCACCTACGATGACGCCAATTCCCCAATCTTTACCCTCAATAGGTAAGTCAGCGTCAATAGTGACATTCGAGCCACTTTCCACATTAAATAGACTTTTGACACGAGCAGCTCGATAGCTAGAAAAATCAGTACAGCGGTGATGGACTTGTATTTTCATACGACCACCACTTTGCACTGAAGTTCCAGCGATTTGAGGTGCTCGTAAATTTGCTTTTGATGCTGCTCATCACTACAAGTGACAATCACACCAAACTGGCTACGGTATTTATAACCGTTTTTACCGAGAGGTTTTTGAGGTTTAGCGGGGTTCATCTTCTTGCTCCGATAGGTGCTCTAGGCACTCTATTGGGGCGTTCTTGACGCTCAGAAAATTCATTGTTTTACATCGTGGACACTTGACCTCAATCTGGTCAAATGTACCTATTTTAGCCAAAAGCTTATTACATGATCGACAATTGATCGACTCCATCATTTCACCTGCTGCAATCGCATTTCACTATGTGATAGCCTTCGCGCGCTGTGATCACAGTGGCGGGGCTTGCTTGCGACAAGCGGCGTTTGTCAAAAGGGGCTGCTGGTCTGCTCGAACAGATCAGCGGTCACCCCGTCTTATTTATCAACTAGAAACAGTAGCAAATCCATTATCACCGTCAGTCATACCCGAGCCGTCCGCGCTGGCTAGTCCTTTAGCACCCACGATAAGTGTCAGACTAATAATGCTTGAAGTTGCGTTCGTGAAGGTATGAGTGCATTTAGCACCGCTACCTGCGCCGCCGCCATAGGAGTATCCGAGATCACCTAGTCCAACCGACCCTTGACCACCCGCACCGTGTCCGCCAGCCAACGCAGCGCCACCCGATTGATCGCCTACACTCGCGCCACCATTATTGCCGTTTACGTTGGTATTCGCGCCAACTGCCACGCCGCCTGTGCCAGCAGAGCCGTCGGTATATGACGAGCCATTCGACCAAGTTCCGCCTGTACCAGCATTACCGCCGCCAGCAACAACACCTAATTCGGTTATTGACGTATCGCCACCATCTGTCGCTGCTGAAGGCGAAACACCCCCAGTTCGAGAGCCGCTACCGCCAGCACCAGCGCCCCACAAATCAAAATTCTTAGATAAGCCTGGATAAACTTTAATAGTGTGAGTACCCACACCATAATTGCCGTTTCCTTGCTCATCTAAAAACGAATTTAATTGTGTCTGCAGGTTATCAACTTGGGTCTGCAAGTCCGTTGCGCCAACTGCGCCGATTTTTACTAATAATGAACTAACCGCCGCCGCACGAATTGCCGCCTCATTATCCAGCGCATCCTGCATTGCTGTTGCAAGTGCAAGAACTTCAGCGTCTGTATACGTCTGAAATAGATACTGAACACCAGCCAATAACTGATTGTTCTGCGCTTTATTTAAAACAATTCCAGCCGCCGCAATGACATTCGCGAGTTCTTCTTGAATAGCGTTACACCATTCGGGCGTCATGTATGTCGAGTCCATACCTGAAATATCAGTGTTGTCATTAAAGCCGTTTTTGCCAGCTCCGTTTTCATTAGCTCGCGCATTTAGCGAATCAATACGATGCATCACATGCTCCTTAAATCAAATATTAATCATTCAAAAACAGACCGAATCTCAATCGTATCGGGCAAGTAATTCGCAATAATGCAAGGCACAGCATCGTGACCTTCAGTCGTTGGCGCGTTCAAATGCAACGTCATCCGAAAGCGCGATTTAGGCGTGTTCATCATCTGTGTACATGTGCCAGTACACGTGGCTGGCTTGTACCGTTGGACACTAACCAACGCCACACCAGCACGTGCGAACAAAGCCGTCATTCCTGCTTCTGTATAGTTTTTACGAGGTATGCGGGCTGCTTGAATTGCGGCAATTCGCTGTTCCATCGTCATCGACGTTGTAATGGCCAGACCCGCAAAACAATTACCGGGCAATCCAAGTGCTTTCTCATATTCGGGTACCAACCACACTGGAACACCGCCTGCAGCTGCAAGTAGCGCGTCTGCACCGTTAAGCACTTGCTGCAACACCAACGCATGCGCTTCGATATCCATTGCCACGTTAGAACCCACAGCGGACTCGTAACCGCTCGGCAACAACTGACGAAGGACTTGGGCAAGGAGGCTCATGGCGACACCGATACGCTGACTGTTCCAGCTCTAAACCAATCCAAATGCATCCAGTTCACCACTGCGATGATATTAGTGCTCGGTGTAAGAGCTACGTCAGTGACACCAGTTTGCGCACGTAATAGCACACCTAAATCTAGTACGATGTACGGGTCTGCTGGCGCAAGCGAGTTGAGATAATTACTGATGACTAAACTAGCCGCCGCAAGATCAATACCCGTGCCAGTCAACACCGCGCTCACGTTGATTGGATTGGCATTTGGTGCAAACGCTCTCACGTCCTCATTACCAACTGCAGCGGCTTGAATTGCAATTTGAACTTGAGCCAGAAGCGCAGGGCTTGGAAGATCACCAACGCCGCCCACGCCAACTGCCGTCACGGCAACATCCATACTGCCAACCCCGCGTCGCATGCGGTACGGGTAAGCATCACGGACGCCAGCTATAGACTTAGCCGCCTGAACAAAATCAGCGTCGCGACCTTGCGAAACGCCAAGACTATCCGCAACAAGCAACCGCGCGCGCCAACTCTCTAAATGCTCACCGTCTGAACCTCCCGACAACTCAACAACGGTCGCAGTAGGCTGTTGGCCAGACACTGGACTTACCCACGTGAGCTTTGATCCAACTGTCCGATTCCAAGTTGCACCAACTGCGTCAGCGGCGACAGGTACAGGGACGGACTGACCAACGAGCAGTGAGACGGTTAGTGTCGTTGACCAATAGTTTCCGTTACCGTCAGTTAGACGTGCTCCAATTAATATCGGAACACCGTCCGTCACGCCAATCGTTGAAACTTGACCAGTCGCCAATGACCCGCCCAATCGAGGTAAATTAAGACGCTGGCCGTGCAGTACCAAACCCGCTTCATCAGCGGTGAGAATAAAGAGTTGACGTGCAATCCATGTTTGATGGTCATACAAGCCTTCAGCGACCGCAGCAGTTCCTGCCGCACGAACTGCCGCGTCCGAATCTTCATCTAATGTAAGACCTGTATCACCACGGATTTCATTCAGAACCGTGTTTTCTATCTCTTCAAAAGTCGGAATTTGATACGCCATATCAGTAGCTCAAAAATAAAATGAATAATAAAAACCACCAATAGCAGTCATCACCGCTCATAACTATCCGCCAACACGAACAAAATGCTCGACCACCACAGACGCACCTGTTGGCGTTTCAAGTCTGACAAGAATCTTAAAAGACCCCACTGCAACTCGGGTTGCTGTCACTTTCATCGACTTCACTCGTTTGCTAGATACCAGCGGCTGGAGCGCTTCCTCGGCATATTGTTTCGCTAGAACCAAGGCGTGAGAGGTATCTTTCTTCAACAAATAAAACCGACTGCCCAACAGCGGATTCCGCCACCATGAACCACGTCTAGTCCGCAGTCGTAAAGCTGCGGCATCAATCAGTGGCGCAACTAGAGCCGCATCAAAAGACTCTTGGATATAATCGCGCGTTGCAGGATCAATTAAAGCCATACGTCACCCCATCGGTGTATCTGGTACTTTGTTAAGCGGTGAATAATGCCCAGCATGAGTGTTAAACGTCTCACGCATATCATCCATCGAGCTTTTGCTATCCGTCACTTCTTCACTAGCCGTCACGTTCCCCGTGACATGCACATCATCATGAAAAAACGATTTACCGTAATAATGAATACCGTCTTCCTTCAGCAAAATCTTGTGACCAAACTGGTCATGAACAGCCGTTTCACCTTCCTCAACCACCACCGAAATGGTTGCTTTATCAGAAGCAATCACCACAGCACGCTTGGTTTTACCCATCATTGGCAGTACGACAACGCGGCAGCCTTTAGGCAGGCGTGACGTAAAACCTACGTGTTGAATCACCTCAACATCATTCAGCAGTTCATCGTTCAGCCCCTGTACTTGGACTGACGCTCCGCCCAAAGTCACAGTGCCAATAAAGGCTTGTCGTATTTGATTTAGACGTTTACTAATCTGGTCGTTAATGTATTTCATCATGGAGTGGCCGCCTTAAGCTTTTCGGCTGTTTTGGCCTTACGTTTGATTTTGGCTTCGGCTTTTTTCCTGCCGCGATAAGCAGCGTCGCGCAATTCTTGAACGTGACGGACAGGTTGCATCCAATCTGCAACGCGTTTGAGTCTCAGTGTCGTAATCTTGCCCTGTGTGCGCGATAGTTTTAATGTTCGACCGAAGATCACCCAAGCACTTGGCTCTCCTGAGACTCTGGCAATAGCATCAGTTTTGACGGTCGTGACCCATCCAGCTCGCCATATTTCACCAGTCGCACACGTCCAGCCCTCAACATCTGCGGTGAGCGTATAGGCGTTTAGATTGGCGTCATGCAAAACCTTATCCGCAAGTGTTTCAGCTTCGGCTGCGGTAGCCGCCTGACCTGAGACAATAATCCGTAATCTACGTTTACTCAGTATTTGGGAGGCGGCACCATCTAACGCAACTTTGCGGTCATCTGATAATGTCCGATGGCTTTTGAGTAAATTTCGACGTCTGGACGTGAATGATCTTCCAGTTTGGTCATCAGTACCTAAGATATGAATTTCGCTATAAACGTCAGAAACGTCTTCGCTATATTCAAGATCCAAAACAATAACCTCGGAAGTAGTTCCATCTCGCATCATGACCAACTCAGGGACTAAAGCTGGCTGTTCCTCATCACGAACTGGATTGCCGATGATGAGAGTACCGTCTGGATCAAACCAAACGTATTGACCCACAGCTTCAGCGGCTTTTTGTATCGCCGTCCAAATAGCTTCCCCTGGTTCGACCGCAGTTTTTTGAGCCAGCAGCTCCTTGCTGATTCGTGCTGGCACTTTAATATTGACCGCGACTGTTCGATTGATACTCGCGTCTACGCCAGAACCGCCGCTCAGTGAGTGGGTTACAATCTCATTCAAGGTCATTGCTTTGCCCTGAAAAATATTGACCGAACAATCAAGTAACTGACCCGCTAAATCCCTGCCACTAATCCGAACCTGACGACCAAGACGCCCGCATTTATCTTTAAGTGAGTCAACCACACCTACTAAGACTGTTTGTCCAAGATACTTAATAGAGACATCCGCGCCGCCCTGAACAGACTCGGGGAGCACGTAATCATCCAAACCAAAAAGCGCCAATGACCAAGCGTCCGCGGGCGTCATGATTTCGCTATCGATATCAACTTGATCCCAGCCAGAGCAAACAACTCCTCCAACTTCGAGCACCATATTGTCAACATTATTGAGCATAAGCGTTCACCGTCATGCCCGCATAAAGCAACGCTGGATTAGCAACTTGAGGGTTGAGGCGAATCAGTTCTTGAGCACGGGTGTGATCGCCGTACAAACGATGCGCCAGCCAACGCGTACAGCACAGCAAGGCGACTGGACTCGTCGTAAATGGAGGACGACGCTCAATCAACGCCTGAAATTGGCTTTGAATAGACGCCGCAGCTTGTTTCAACGCAGCGATTTGTACCACCGTTTGTAGGGGCACAGGACTTAGTAGCGCACCTGACGCACGTGCTTGCGCAGCAACGGCTCTTTCGGCGTTGATTGCCGTTTGAATTTCTGTCCGAACGTCCGCACATATTTGCGAAAGTTCTGGTGGCGTCAAGGTTGGATTATCAACTTCACCAGCCACAACGGCTTGCGCTGAAGCAATCATGCCGCCGACAACCAGCGAACGGCTCACTTGCTGAAGCGGCTCTGGCAGTGGGGGACTAGTCGAAGACTGGCTATTAAAAATAGCGTCCATAGAACTGATTTTTGAAGCAATCGAGCGCCATGCCGCGAGTGATCCTGAACCAGGCACAAACCCGTCGGTAAGACCCGTCACATCAGCAAGCAAGCCAGCGATCCAATCAGGTGGTGAGGTGAAGTCGTCAATGGTGGATGTCACGATACCGATAGCACGGTGTAATTTTGCGACTTGGTTTCCAATCGTATTGCTCAGTTCAGACAATGCCGATAAATCGCCAGAAAATGGCAGTTGATCCGTCAACTGCTGAAGGCGAGCGGTTGGGGTGAACAGCACCAAACTGTCTAAATCAGATACCGCATTCGGTGACGGAACAAACAGCGCGCCAAACGACTCAATCGGTTGAACCCTGAATGACATCGAAAGCATGCAACCGTCCACCAGCTCTGGCGAATGATCAATTTCACGACTCGTCACATAAACTTGCTGCAGCCCATAAATTGGATGGATCAACTCTTTAACGCTAATCCGATCTAACACCTCTAACAAAGCGTCTAACTGGCTTTTATAATCATCACCGCTGAGAATTGCACTCAACGAAATATCAGGAACATCCGCGCCCATCGGCACAATTTTGGCGGCGCTTGAGAAAGGGCGTTGAGAAATGACGTTGACATAGTCGCGCTTGTTCTTTTCAGATAAGCACTCAAACGGTACACCGTCAATCGTCGCGTCGAGTAGGTCAGTAGCCCAGCCCATAAAAAAGCCCCTGTATGATAGGGGCATTTTCTCGCGCGCGCGTGGACTATGTCAGACGGAAGAACTTCCTATCGCAACACAGTGCCATCACCCGCACCACGTTTAGACTGAGTTGAGGTTTTTCCAGAAATAAAATCACTCACCACATCGCCGTTTAAGGTCACGACAGGTGCGGGCAGGTTTTTTAGACTCGCGTTTAAGATTTTAAGCTCGGCAAGCTGTTGCGTCTGTTGCGCAATCATCTCATCATATTTTGCCTGAGATTCAAGCGCCGCCTGCGCGTTATCATTGCCCAAGAAAGCCATCAAGTCTGTCACCTCACGACCGATATAATCATCAAACTTCATGCCAGACTCAGTTTGCATATACTGATCACGGGTCACAGTCCCAGCAGCATAACCAAACCCGAGTGCCAACGCCCCTCCGACAACCATAGGATCAGCCGTGGCGGCCCCCTTCACCTTACCCAGCACACCGCCAGCAATACCACCAGCAGCGCCGCCGCCAGCACCTCCGCCTGTCAAAATATTAGCCCCAGCCGCGAGACCGCCAGCAGCGGCAAGCGCGGTTAATGCAACAGTTGCATATCCAGCGGCCTTGGTCATTGCAGGATGAGTAGCGGAATATTCCCCAATCATCTTTCCCCACTCAGATAGCATCGGAGTTACATCCTGCATCGCCATATATTCCGCATTTTGCGACGTTACCTTTGCCGCGTTGATACCCGCTTTATCGACATGTTTCCCTGCGTCATCAGCGCGGCTATCTAAAGCGGCTTCACCTTTGGAGATTGAAGCCGCCGTGATTTCATTTAACTTGTCGCGTTTATTAGACAGCGCAACTAGCGCAAGCAGCGACTGCATATCAGGGATAATTTTTGCTAACCCCGATTGTTCAATCACATTCTGTTGACTTTGATAAATCAACTGCGCTTCTTCAGGTGTTCCCGCTGTGGCTAATTTCTTTTGTATCGCTTTCATCTTTGGATCTTTACCAATAATCTCTTGGGTGACGTCCAAAAATGTATCGAGCGATGTTTTGCCTTTTTTCTTATCATTGGCAGTGCGTTGGACGAGATCAATGTCAAAATCTTTTTTAAGACGCTTGTTCGTGTCGTCGCTAATCATCTTGCCATATAGATTTTTCATGTTCGTTCCAGCATCATCAGCAGAAGATGATGAGTCCATCACCACCTCATGGGCGGCGATGAGCTGGGCGACAGATCGGGCATTGCTAGCAGGATCTGCGGCCATAAGAGCCATTGACGGCTTCATGACCCGAGCCAAATCTTTCGCGCGCATTGCACCCATTTGATCTGCCTGCAGAATCATACCTTGCACATTTTTCTCGCCAAGACCACGCTTAGCCGCCATCATACCAACTGCGGCGAAATCTTGAGCGTCACCACCAGAGGCTAGAGCGGCACGACCAGCGGCGGCATGAGCGCGTTCAATATTCTGCTTAGTTTTAATTAAATTACCGTCTTTATCCGCGTACACACCGTCAGCAACCAACGCGTCCATCGTCAGGAAAGAATCATCACGTGCAATTCCATTCGCAGTTGCGCCTTTGACAACAACCTCATTCATCCATTGGCGAGTAGGTGCTTGATCCGCTTGTTTCGTTGCCAGCGTTGCTGATGAATAATATAAATCCCTCTGATAATTCACCGTCCGCTGTACAGGTTGATTGATTGCATAGGCGGCACCAGCCAGACCAGCGCCAACCATAGCTGCCGTCTGCAAACCATTGCCGATGCCTTGACCCAAAGTACCTGTGGTTCGCAGCTCATTATTCAGTGCTTGGACGTTTCGACGCATCGCCTGATACGCCCTTGATGTATCGTTTGCGCTTGCAACACCTGACGCCTTAAGGCGGTCATACGCCTGAATATTTTTCACAATCTCAGCGTTGATTTGTTTTTCTGTTCGGATGCCTAGTTGACGTGCTGCATCCGTTGCACGGACTACACTAGCTTGTTCCTTAATCGCCGCAGTCACCTTCTGCGCACCGTCCAGTTGCTCTTTGCCCACTTTGCGTAGCGCATTCGATGCGGCCTCGCTCCCTTTAAGAAGAAGCGTTAATGAAACCGTACTATTCTTTGTAGACATACCTTACTCCAAGACTTAAATCAGCGTTCAGCAGCATAAAAAAACCCCACCATTACTGGCAGGGCTTTGGGTATCACTTATTTTTTCGCCGTGCCGCCACCATCTTCTTCTGACCTTCAGGTTTGACCGATGGACTCGATTGCCGAACGGGTGGTTTATGTGATTCAACCACCTGATTTGCAATATCCAGTGCGACGGACATCGGTAAACTCTTAATCAACTCGTCAGATAAACCAAACTCTCGAAGCACCCGCATGACGCGGATATGAGCGATCAGGCTGGCGTATTTTCCACGGCGACGGCTAGACGCTCCTTTTTTTCAAGCTCCAAGCGCTTCGATTGCAGATAGTCCATATTCTGCTTGGAAGACTTGGCCAGTTGCTCGTAAGTAACAGGCGTCGCCGTATCGTCGTCATGACCGAAACTAAGCATTGAGCAAAGCTCACCGATTGCCACGTATTGACCTTCAGTCAGCGTTGAGACCGCCGCGAGAGACTCCTCTACAGTCAAAGCACTCATCGTGATCTTGGTTAATGGCACGCCGTTCACTTTGATGGGAACAGGCAACGCGCCTTGAACACTAATTGCAGTCATGCCTTACTCCTTGATCACATCTTTAGCGAACATTTCAAGGGAGCGTTTCGCTTCCGAGCCGTCACCATACTGTTCTGAAACGTTGGTCACGCCGCACCCTGTATAGGTTTCGCGCTTACTACCTTCATACGCTTCAATCGTAATCGTCCCGTCGCCAATGCTTCCCCAATCGATATCATCATTTTCAAAGATGAACACCTCAACAGACATCATCGTGGATTTAGTCGTTTTGGTTGATAAGCGGGCGCGGCCTGTGCGGTTCATGCTCGGAACCAGTTTTCGTCCAGCCTCATGCTTCGGTGAAAACGAAGCGCAGTCCACGTCACGTCCATTTACGGACAGGACGATAGACCCTACAATTTCTTCATCAGCCACTTTAATTCCCCTTAATAAATATCAAGCATCGTATCTTTGATATGCAGACCACGAACCATATTGGTCGGAATCCGAATGATCACACCAGTTGGATCATTTGGATTTGGTAAAACCGTTAGCTCATTTTGACGCGCCGCTACATTTTGCATGATTTCAGCTTTTTCAAGTTCAAAGCACTTAACCAGAGCCAACGTTCGCAAGTATTTACGCACTGCAACTGTATTTTTCTGACGTGCTTGAGCGTTCAGCAATCGACGCATCACGATGCGAACGTATGCAATCGTCAACGGCGCATTCGCGTCCAGCATCAAATCATCCGCTTCACCATTCGGCTTTTGCTGATAAGTTGTGATCGCACGAACAATCTTCGGAAGTCCGTCCGCACCAGTTGCAACAACAGCTACACCATGACGCAAAGCCGCTTCAATACGTGTTCCTGAAAGCGTATGGGTTGAATCAACAGGATCTAACGCTGGCAGGGCAATATCATTGAAAGGCACAGCCACATCACTACCACTGGCAAGTGCAGCTGCAATTGATGCAGACAATTCAGGTAACTGAGTTGTGCCGTGATAGCAGACCGCGATGAAACGATATGAGGACTTCGCTTCTGCATAAGCCGAAAAAGTCGAAGCGGCATCGATGTCAGCAAACGGCACAATCACGATTGCATCATGTTGTTCAACTTGCCCAGACACTAGATCCAGATGGTTCTTCCATGCAGCAGCATCCAGTTGAGTGGTAATCGGAGCGGCAAGCGCAATGATCGTATGCCCAAGTGGAACAATCGTATCGAGCGTATCTTGTAAAGCCATATCACACCTCTTTAATTATTAAACGCCAGCCACATTGACCGTGGCACATGAGTGAATGGACACGCTGTCCGCGTCAACTACCAATTCACTGAATAAATCAACTTCACCTTCGTTCAGGTCAGGAGTCGCTATAAACGTAAGTGTGTGCGCAATCGCCACGTCACCCTCATTCATATCTGCTAATCCGAAGCCAGCAATAAAGAATTCTTCAGTTTCAGTAATATTGCCTGTATAGAACGCGAAATCACCGTCGCTTCCAGTCGTAATGAGTCCTGCGTTTTCCAGCATTGTCCGCAGTATGGATATAAGCTGAATATCTAAGTCTTCAAAGCTGAAGCTCATTAACACAGGCGTCCCGCCGTCGATCTGATATGACAAACGGTATTCTGCTGACCCTAAAGCGCTATACCCAACAACCAATTGTGTTGGCGTACAGTCTACGCCGCCAACTTTCCCAAGCTTTGCACATCCACAAAACTTGTCACTTTCAATGCCGCATTGATCATTCGCTCTGTAACCGAACCTTCACCGTATAAGTTACGAGCCATCGATGCGTCATACAGTGGGCGAGGAACAGTTTGTTCCTCATCCTCTAAGTACTCGTCTTCTGTGATGAACAGAATTTTTTGAATGTTGGCTGGCAGACCAACACGTTGTGTGTCGGTGTTATAACCAACATACGTGCCTGGTGTTCGAGTTCCTGGTGCAAGTGTCATGATTAAGCTCCTTGGACTGTGACAAAATAATGTGCGGATAAACTGCCACTTGGATTTGTTAGAGAAGACAAAGAACTGTGGAAGTTGAAGCTGTACCCTTGGGTAAGTAAAACGTCAACAAAATCAAAACTACCGTTTATTAAGTCTTCAGTTGATATTGTTCTTTGATAATATTGAACATCACCCAAATCCACCGTGGAGTTTACAGATAGATACAAGGTATCGCCTACGCCAGATCCATCGGGCAGAGTCACATTCACTGTCAATGGAGAAGACCAAAGCCCAGAAATAACTGTTCCGCTACTTGTTGGGTCGGCAGTTGGTAGAGTGATGATAGATGCGGGAAGTGGAGCTAAAAATGTGTCATTCCAAGCAACAGGGAAAAGACACTGGTCACCCCAACAAATTAAATCGATTGCGACATATCGCCCAGGCTCAATTGGTTGTTCGAGTATCCATGAATCACCTACCTGCGTTGCGGCGACATCCAAATATCCGATTTTTTTTGCAGACTGAAACACAACGTTTTGCACAAACTCACTGCGGTTAGAAACCAATAATTTACCGCTGATCACACCATCGCCAACATTGATTACGCTATCTAAAGATTCACTCACCGTCGGTGGAATATCAAGCGTAGCAACAGTTACTGAGCCAACCAAACTCAAAGGAGCAGATAGAGGCGCGGCCCCATTAATAACCTGCTGATTGCCTGATCCGCCTTCACCACCACCGCTCAATTCAGCGAAAGCAGCAAAAAATGCATTCAATTTTCCAAGTGCTGCACCAGTCGCAAAATCGCGGCTTGTCACAGTCACTGTTGCGCTAATCTCTGGCATCACATAATCCTCATAAACCGTTTTAAAAATTAAGGTTGAAGCTCAATAACGTCACTTACATCTGGCACGTCATCATCAGGTTGGAATAGATAATCTACGTTCACACGTTCCAGCCAATCCGCAGCGTCCTCTTCAGGATTTGGCGTACAGACTAGGACAGAGGTATTCCACTCAAACGACAGTACCGATGCCGCTTCACGTTCTGTTTTGGTGTTGAAGATCGTGCCGATCTTCCCTGGTTCAAATGGATTAATCGCAAGTCCCAACTTTTTACCGCACAACGCCGTATAGACATCGCGTAAAAGTTGAAACGTTCCGACGTCCTTGACCTCACCATTGACAGTCACACCGTGTCTCGCTGTTTCTTCAGTCCGAATCGACCGTGCGCCAACAAGTACCGTGAACGTCAAAGGGATATGCCATTTCTTCGCCCCACGTGGCTCTGGTCGCCCAGAACCCGCAAACGTCGTCCAAACCGCTGGAAACTTAGAAACGACTTGCGCAAAATCTCGTTCATCACCGACATCAAACTCACCGCCGTAGGTTTTAATCTCAGCGATGTATGAGCGGTTTAGAGCCTTAACAGCGTCTTTAATCCCTTGCTCAATTGCGCCAAGATCAAACATCACCAGCCTCCGTTGCCGAAGTCGTTAGAACGAACGCTAGTCATGATGACTTGGTTGTTTACTGTCGGCGCTGGAGCAGCGCCTTCAGCAGATTTACCGACAGAAATAATGCCTTTGCTGATCGCTACAAGAGATTTGACAGCAGCGGCGTACCGAACTTCATCGCGCTCTGTCACCCGCTAACCACCGACAGCCGCGTGATACCGTGCGATATCACATGCAATCCCAACCAGAAACGGCGGTGGATTGCTGATCGTCGCCCCGTACCGCGCCGTGAGATAACCATCGACTTCACTGTTCGCCATTTCGATTGCGGCATTCAGCTTGTCGAGATTGATCTCATTGGTGTATGGCTCTTCGTTGTCGGTCAGCGCGATTAACTCACGCTGCCCGAAACGAGTCGTCATAGCGAGGACAGTGGCGTACATTACGCAACAGTCCCGTCAGAACCCCAGACCATCTGCCAGAACCCATACCCAGCATTGGCACGCGCTTCAGCACCAAACAAGAAGTCACCGTCCATAAACACACCTTGCGCGTCAGGATTGGTTTGCTGAACAAACTCAGCCGCTTTACGATCTTGAAAAATGTAAGGCTTCACAGGCTTAGTACAATCCAGCAAGAACCAGGCATCATCACTTTCAAGCAAAGGCTCAACCACCACTTCAGCAGTATTGCGGTACGGATTCGGCTTACCATCTTCAAAACGCTCAGTCGTCATCAGCAACTTTGCGGTGTCTTCAAGCGCAGGCGGCACAAGCAAAATGTTTGGATTCACACGCAACGGTCGACCTCGATCATCTTTGAATTTCTTCATCGCAATCCGCGCCGCACCGTAACTCGCCTGAGCAGCCGCCAAAGTCGCCGCCGACAGTTTTTTAGTCCCCTTGTTAGACACCAAAGCCTTACCGACAGGATGCTGAGTGCTAATAAACGGCTTACCGTCGTAACATTTCGCGTTGAAAGAATCATTCACTGCCTGATAAACCAACTCATCAGGGAACTGCTTCGCAGACCAGCCAGCACCTTCAGCTTGATTCACGTACAGACCGAGATTGTCATCTTCGATGTTGTCGCGCTTTACCCGAACAGTGACCGCAAAGTTTTTGTTCTTAATGCTGTAAGAAAACGCCTTCAGAGATTTGATAACCTTAGAGCCAATCCATTCTTCCATCTTCGGATAATTCTCTAACCAGTCGTACTCGTTAGAAGAACCCGTCGAAGTCACACGCATGGCAATCTTTTGCCAAGTAGACGACGTCTCAGTAAACGCCTTATTAAAGGTCGTTTTGAGATTCACAAAAATCGCTTTTACGCTTTGAGCATTAACTAGCATGATTTACTCCACCCAAATGCCATTGTTATCGATTGCAATCACACGACCAGCGCGTGATCGAGTCCCTGTTCCGTCTGTTGCGGCAACCGTCTGGTTGTCCACGACGTAACAATCCGAACCCAAAGACGCTTGGACTACTGGATGTGTCGCATCGTTTTCCCACTGAAAAGCTTCGTCACGGCGCACATTGATGTTGACTGCACCATCTAAACCGCCCGTGTTATCCACAAATTCTTGAGCACGACCGAGATAAATCAAATCTGGGTCAGTCGCACCAGCCACGGCAAAACCATCCGAATTAATACAAACAATGGTTCCCGCAAAAATCACCGCATCGGCCGCCACAGGTGGGCAAAGCCAGCCTTTTTCACGCGAAGGAGTGTTGCGGTCTACTGTCGTTGCTGTCATGGCTTACGCTCCGTATTTTTCGATATCAGCAAGGCTGACACCGAGGGTTTTAGCTAAATCGGTTGTTTCGGCGTCAATCTTTGATTGACTACCATGCTGCTGACTATTCGCCGCAATATTGGTTTGTTTCGTTTGGCGCTGACTCAGAGCCGCAATACGAGGTGCCGCTTCAAGATGACGTTTCAAACCTTCAGGGTCTTGCTTGCCGTAATCTCGCGCCCATTGGAGGTGTTCAGTATTTGTTTCCAGCAAACGGCCATCGGACAACGCCGCCTGAATCAACGGCTCAACCAAATCCACTTCAGCAGCAGCTTGAGTAAGCTCTGCAACTTGAGCCTGCGAAGCGTTAAACATAGAAATCGGCACAAATTTCGATGGGTCTGGCACTTGTTGGCTATTCGCCGCAACAAGCAGCGGAATACCAGCCACCGCGTCAAACAGGTTTTTGCTATTTGCAGCAACCGTCACGCCTGTCGCAGTTGAGATTTGATCCTGCAGTTTGCCAAGCTCCGACAAAATTTCTTCTGGGGTCGCTGAAATTGGCAAATTCAGCGTCCAGCGCAGTCGTTCTAGTAATTCATCCACGTTGCCACCTTCTTCGGTTGTTGATTCTTGGGTTAAAAGTTGGCGTGATGCCGCAGCAAGTAACACTTCTGGCAGCACATCTAAATTCGGTGTATTGGTTAGTGCGGCATGAAGTAACGTCTTTACCGCACCGTCTTTGGTGTACAAAAAGACAGGAGACAGATAGCGATACTCATCATTTTCAATCCGTGATTGGGCAGGTGGAGTCCATGACCAGCCGTTACTGCAAACGCCTAAACCGGCCACGTACTCAAATTGACCCGCCTTACACCAACCTGCGGCTGGTGCTTCGGTTCCTTTCTCTTTCGCTCTCAGCGTTGCATGCTCGTAATCAATCACCATGTCGATCTTTTGCGAGTTCAAGGCAACAACAAGTGCTTGACCATCCGCAACAGACAATGTCCAGTGACGACCATCGAGACCGTTCAAATCACCTTCAGGCACAAGCAGCAGATGCTTCTTGTCATCGGTAACATTGAGGGCGAGGCTGCAAGCAGCGATGAGTAATTTGTTCATGCAGCGATTTTGACGCGCGCGCGCGGTGACAATAAGACGGAAGATATTCCGACTATTGAATTATTTTTGACCAATTAGCCTAGATAAAAACAGCGGGGGAGGGGCGAAACAACAAAACACCCTAAACAAGCGTTAAGGGCGCTGCAAAATAAAATCACCTATGATTATGTAAAAGTAACGACATCGTTTAAATAACGCGAATCTAACCACCTTCTAACATACTCCGAGCCGACTATTTCAACTGCACATTACAAAGCACGCTGCCAATAGTGGTCAACCACATCAAAAACCGTATTTTCAGCTTCAGGCTGTAAATTACCGTTTGCATCCATTGGCAGGTAAGGACGAGCGGGAACACTGACCTTACGACCGCGTCCAGCGAAACCGCCAAATTGGTGAATGGCCGCGTAATCAGCACTAGGTCCGCTCCCCGCGCCAACAGAGGCGGACTTTGCATCATGTGAACCTTGCACGCTGCCTTTGAGTGAGCCTTGTTGCTGCAACAAAGTATTCAATCTTTTACCCTGTTTTCTATAGCTCGCAATCGTTGAAGGAGAATGACCCGCCCAAGCAGGACGACCTCGTGATTGAAAGTTCAATAGCGATTCACTGACCAAAGCGCGCGAAACACCGCGCATCAATGGCTCGGCATAAGTCAAACAATCGGCGAGTGTCTTGATTTTAAAAATCAGCACCTCATCCTTTAAGACCAGCTCCATATTGACCTCGCTTAAAAATTAGACTAAATTAATAGAGTGATCCAGACTGTTGTTTCCAACTGGTAACGGTTATTTGCTACATCAGTAGCCAATATGATCTTGGTTCAATTCCAAGCGCAGCCTAGATCACAACACTTTCCCCGCTAACAAAACATACAACGAACTCGTTAAATTACTTTTCTGAACCACTTGTGCATTACGCACAATATTCGTATTTAACCGCTCAATTTTCCCATCGACTCGTGTTTTGACTGTTTGATCTGTCATCACCACGATCTTACTCTTTTGATTCCCAGCGACTGAATACACAAAAATCAAAGCGTCATCACCTTTTTGAGTATCCAACAGTACCGCTTCAGGTATAGCCAAATGCATTGGCAAATCGAGATACCAAGCGCGATCAACTGGATTTGTTTTATCAGGAACATGCGCGTGGACAACATCCTCATCACGCACAGACAACACCGCACTTTTAAGCGGTTTACCAATCCGAGTGAGTTCATCCACTACATTTTTAGGAATAGCTCCGATGTGCATTAAAGCCCCCGTCATTTTTAGGCGTGTTGGTGGGTTACCCGGCTTTGGCAATGCATTCAGTATTTGCTCAGCAAACTTCCTAAACTCATCATTCAACGACTTCAACGCCGCAGGATCCCTCACAACCGATTGCACAACCGCCGACGCAATACGCGGATCTGCAAACGCCGCCTTGTTCAGTAACGTCTGAGTAGGCAACGCCGTCGCTTTACCACCCCAACCTGCGTCAGTCTTGAACAACGGCAAATCAGGAAACGCCACCACAGTCCGATTGGCCGTCCGTGGATTACCACTACGGATACCGACCTCGACCTGTTCCGTATAGACAAAACCTTTACTATCACGAACCGAATGACCGCCACGTCTGACCTGACCGTCCGTCATTTCGATCACAGTACAGCGGCAGTTATAACCACACTTTGGCGCAATAGCAGACCAAGCAGGATCACCCTTACGCATCACAACACCATTCAGCGCGGCATGACGCGGACGCGTCCGTGAATCCATCACCGCCGCATACATCACATTTGGAAAAGGATCATCAGGATCATCCGACCACATTTCCGCCTGACGACCAGCCTCATACGCTTGAGCAATGTTATTGCGGTAAATCGTCTGCAAACGCGTCGGACTGCCCAGCTGAACCTCTTTTGCATTACCGAGACCATCGACACGAATCTCTTTACCCCACCAGCCTTTGGCTTGCATCACAGGCTTAATTTCATCCGCCCACTGCTTGAACTCTTTACCCTGAGCAAGCGCATCGACAATTGACTGCCGCACGTCCTCAAGCAAATCCAATCGGGTCATCTGTGCCACAACAAAAGCGCGGTTATGAACCACGCCTTGGACTTCCTGCCAATCGAGTGAAGGAGCAACCTCTTTTTGTTTGAGAAAATTAATTGACTTTTCAGGCGGCTGACCGAACAGCGTGTTCAGGGATACGTCACCCATTAGGCTGTCTCATCCGCTTGACGACCAGCAAGTGCAGACAACCGCCCGAAAGCCTCAGCGCCAAAAGTGAGCTGCTCTAAATCGTCTTGCAGCGCTTGCAAATCACGATCAGGCGACAACTCAGCAAGCATGGTCAGCGCTTTATCAAAACCACCTGTTTCCTTCAGCGCGTCAAGGATTGTGTCCACCAAGTTTGCAGATAAGGGCTGCAAGCGTTCTGCGGTCAATACCTTGTCCGTTTCAGTATCAAGCTCGATTTGACTTTGTACCGCGACCATCACCGCTGGGATTTGATCGATAGGCTGCGGCGTGGGTTCAGTTGGCAACTGGCGACTATTGGCGGCGGTTTTTGTTTCTGGTTTTGGCTGCTGGTCAGTAGGCTTAACGTTGGCAGACAACACTGCTTCGCCTTCCTTTGGCACTGGAATTCCTAGTTTTTCATTCGCCCAATATTGCGGAATTTGAACACCGACTCCAACCAATTTCGGAAGTGCTTCAGCTAGGGTCGAAATATCTTCGAGTTCCGTGAGGTCAAACGCAAATTTTGGATACCGCTTTGGATCAACGTCGGGGCGATTGATCCGCATGATTGCGCTAATCAAACACTGATTAATGCTGCTCTCAAGCTGCTTGGCATCAGACAGCGTCAACTCTTTGCGTACTTCGTTATGTACCGACCCCAGCGCGTTGGTTGAGGTTTTCCCATCCGCTTGAGTCGTCAGCGTACCGCCGAGTACCGCCTTTGACGTGGACAGCTCAGCCCACTTGATCATTGCTAAATGAGGATCAGCAGTACCTTTAGCCGCCTCTTCAAACTCTATCGACATGGACTGCGGAATAATCCCAGCGGCGTTATGACCAATCTGCGTGACCGCGCGGAGCAGTGTCATCTTCTCGCCATCTGAAGCTCCTGCTGGGTATTTACCCAAGCGAAGCGGTAAGCCGTAAATCTCCAAGAACTCCGCTAAATCTCGCACCGCATAGTTTTTAAATAAATACGGCCATGACAAAACGCGGTGCAAACCACACCGCACCAGATAACCAGACTTAGCCTTGTGCTTATGAATTAGCCACCCGCAATCGAGCAGCTCTGCACCGTCGATTGAGCCGTCACGTAAACGAACCTCATTTTGTGATAAGCCAGACATCAGCGTAGGTACTTGGAAGTCACGCGGCTGA
>CAYJUB010000001.1:24068-30459 GCA_964373145.1 uncultured Moraxellaceae bacterium | reverse complement strand
AAACAAGTTGCTTGGCTCAATCTACATCATATGACTGAAGAACGTCTGGAAAAAGCCATTGTTCAAGTCATTAATGCATATAATAAATTCTTGTTACCTAAATACTGGGGTACAGGGAAAAGTGCATCGGCAGATGGTACAAAATGGAATATGTATGAACAAAATCTGCTGTCTGAGTACCATATTCGCTATGGCGGATACGGCGGTATAGGCTACTACCATGTCTCAGATATGTATATTGCGTTATTCAGCCACTTCATTCCATGTGGTGTTTACGAAGCGATTTACATTCTTGATGGTTTGATTAAGAATGAATCCGATATACAGCCAGACACTTTGCATGGCGACACGCACGCGCAAAGCGCACCCGTATTTGGATTGGCTTATCTGCTAGGTATTAACTTAATGCCACGGATTCGTAATCTTAAAAAGTTAGTGTTCTTTAAACCTGATCGCGACGTGCGATATGAACATATCAACGGATTGTTTAGCGAAGCGGTTAATTGGGAGCTCATAGAAACTCATTTGCCAGATATGCTCAGAATTGCTTTATCAATCAAAGCTGGAAAAATTACACCATCGACCATATTGCGTCGCCTAGGAACAGCAAGCCGAAAAAACAAATTATATTTTGCCTTCCGCGAACTGGGACGCGTGGTAAGAACTGAATTTTTACTGAAATATCTCGGTGATGTTGAGTTGCGTAAAACCATCAATGCGGCGACCAACAAAAGTGAAGAATTTAATCAGTTTATAAAATGGCTATTTTTCGGTAATCAGGGAGTAATTGCCGAAAATGTACGGCATGAGCAGCGCAAAGTTATTAAATATAATCAATTAGTTGCTAATTTAGCAATCTTGCACAACGTTGAGGCGATGACTGGGGTGTTGAAAAAAATGCAGGAGGAGGGAGTTCCGATCAATGAAGAGATTCTGGCAGGTTTAGCACCATATCGCACAGAACACATTAATCGTTATGGTGATTACACACTGAATTTAGATGAGAAAGTCCCACCTATGAATTACAAGATACGCATCTTATAGGATAGGATTCAATAGGTTATACTTATTTTTGCGGAATTTTACGTGAATCCCAGCCGACCCTCTATCCCCCGCATCATCCATATTTAAAATGGCGACAGAGGCGAGAGTGGTATTGGGTGAATATAGGAAAATAGCAGCCGACACAGTGGTCATTGCATTGACAAAAAAATACACGGAGATATCAAGCACGGCGGGTAAACACACCGGTAGATATACGCGCCAGAATGTGGTCGGTACGGATACGCCCAATGAAATTGCAGCACTATCAAGTTGCACGGGCAGTTGTTTAAGAGCGGTCAATGCCGTTAAGTGGGGGACGGTGTAATAGTGCACAACAGTTGAGAGGACAACGATAGTCAGAGTGCCGTAAAGGAAATTTATCGGATTATCGGGATGATTAAAGAAGAAGATATAGGCAATGCCTAATACCAACCCTGGAATTGCCATGGGCAATAACGCGAGTCCCTGCAGTAAATTCTTTAATAACGAGAGCCCTTTTAAGCGCTGGCTTGAAAACGCAGCAACAAATACAAAGGCAGTCCCGACAATCGTTACTAAACATGCCAGTTTTAGGGAGTTAAAATAAGACTTCCAGCCGCCACCATCAACAAACTCAAAATGATAATGTGTCAGGCCCATACTTAAATCATAAGGCCAATATTTCGCAAATGATGCAAAGATCGCTGTACCGACCACTGCGAGTAAACACACCGCAATACCTGTACAAAAGGCCAAGAGTACCGTGGTTTGTAAGGGATTTTTTTTGGCTTGATAAGGACGTATTTCTTGCTGCTGTAGTCGCACTTGTGATTGTTTTTGGACACGGTCGATCACAAAGGCTACTAATGCTGGCAGAAGTAGCATTAACGATACGACTGCACCCATGCTGAAATTTTGCTGACCGATAATCTGTTTGTACACATCCAGCGCCATCATGTTATACGAGCCACCGATTACTTTGGGGATCCCAAAATCAGTCAGCACATAGGTAAAGGCTACCATCGTTGCACTGATCAGCCCATAGCGAATGGCCGGAAACATGACGTTAATATGGGTTCTAATTGTTCCTGCGCCGAGGCTACGACTTGCTTCAAAAAGCCTTGCATCCAAGCTTCGAAACGCAGGAACCATAATCATCAGGACTGATGGAAATAACCAGAAACAATAAGCCATCAGAATCCCGATTGGACCATAAATCTCTCCAGTGCCAAGCCATGATTTCAACATACCTTGATGACCAAAGAGATAAACGAGTGCGATAGCGGGCAGTAATGAGGGTGCAAGAATCGGTAATAGTGCAACGAGTCGAAAAAAACCTTTGAAAGGCATCCGACTACTGGTGATTGCATAAGCATAAATGCTTGCAGCGATCAGGGTGATGAATGTTGCACCCAGCGCAATTACCAAGGAGTGAATAATCGAACTGGTGAGCGTAGGATTTGAAAAATAAAGAACAAAATTAGCGAGACCGACATAGTGATCTTCACGATCGAATAATGCTTTATAGAACACAGTGATAAGCGGCAGAAGCACCAGCAGTATTAAAATCAAACATTGACCGATCAATACCGCAGAGGGCAGGGTCAGGGCAAACTTTGGTCGGTGTTTGAGCGTCTGCGGATTTGAGGACAAAACAGGGTTTAGCATAATGTTCGTCCCATTTTATCAAAAATATGCAACTGGGTTTCATCGAGTGAAATATGCACTAGATCCGAGATATTGCCAGCATGTTGATGTGCGGTATCAATCTGGACTGTATATTCACAAGGCTCGTTACTGCTGATACATTGACCACGAATCACCAATGTTAAACGCGTTTGAGCACCCAAAAACTCTTTAGCAGTCAAATACACGGGTAAGGACACAGCATGTTGTTCAGTTGCTTTTGAATGAATCAGTGAGGCGGCTTCGGGACGAAAACCAATTTCGATCTCCGTATCAAGTGGCTGATCAAGCCCTTTACTAAGCGCTAGGCGTAAATGACCTGCGATCAGTAATTCGTTTTGGGAGAGTACTTTGGCAGGTAAAAAATTCATTTGACCGATAAAGTTTGCAACAAAACGACTTTGCGGATGGTGATAAATATCTTCTGGTGTGCCGATTTGTTCGATGACGCCATGATTCATGACCACAATCCGGTCCGCCATGGTCAAAGCTTCTTCTTGATCATGCGTGACCAATATCGTTGGTATATTTAGGCGTTGCTGTAGCGCGCGGATTTCTTGACGGAGGTGTAGACGGACCCTTGCATCAAGAGCAGAAAGTGGTTCATCCAATAAAAGAATATCAGGCTCAGGCGCTATCGCACGGGCCAGTGCAACACGTTGTTGCTGACCGCCCGACAACTGGAGTGGATATTTTTGTTCCGATCCCGTGAGTCCCACGAGTGCAAGTAGTTCCGTTACGCGTGTTTGGCGTAATGATTTATTCCAGCGTTTACCAATCAGCCCATATGCGATATTTTCAGCGATGGTGAGGTTGGGAAATAATGCATAGTTTTGAAAGACAATGCCGCAGCGGCGATTTTCAGTTTTCAGATGCGTGATATCTTCACCATTCTTGAAAATCTGGCCTTGATCAATTTCATCTAGACCCGCGATCAGGCGGAGCAGTGTCGTTTTACCGCAGCCTGAGGGTCCAAGAAAGCACAGTAATTCGCCGTTGCGTAGTTCTAAATCGATCGCATGAAGTGCTGTAAAGTGTTTAAAGCGCTTGTGTATACCGCGTATATTTAAGGCAATTTGGTGCCGTTTTTGATTGGTTGAAGTCCGTGTAGCCTGATGAGTCTGATGAGAAAGTATCGAACTGACATCTTGTAAAGGATGGTCAAAAAGACTGGCAGGTACGTCAGTGGGTATACCCTTAGACTCAGTATGAGTGGTGTCGTTATTTGAGGAGTTCTTCACTGTATTCACCATATCGTCCAACCTTTGATCCTATGACCTACAAGTAATGTGCCAGTCTTGATTAAGCGTTTTAAAAAGAGCACAGCTGAAGAATGAGCAGGCACAGCTGTGCTTAGAGTTTAAACATGCTCATTAACAAAGATTAATGAGTGATTACATACGTTAAGGCAGATTATTTGGCTTCCGTCTTGCCATCATAGCGCTTAGACCATTCTGCCAAGATCAGGTCGCGGTTTTTTGCGGCCCACTCAAAGTTATTTTTGATCATCAGTGTGTTGACATTGGCCGGGCGGTATTTGATTGGTTTTGCAACGCCTGGATATGCCACGACTGCAAAGTTTTCTGCATAGGCCTCATTGGCTTTTTTGCTCACGCTCCAGTCAATATATTTTTGGGCATCTGATAAATTCTTAGTGCCTTTCACAATCGCAGAAGCTTCCAACTCCCAGCCGAGGCCTTCTTTAGGGAATACGATTTCAAGCGGTGCGCCTTTTTCTTTCAATTGAGATGCGCGGTAACCAAATGAAATACCGATCACGGCCTCACCTTGTGCGGCCATTTTGCAGGGTTTAGAACCAGAGTGTGTGTATTGAGCGATATTTTGATGCAGTGCATCCATATATGCCCAGCCCTTCTTATCACCGAGCGTCTGTAGCCAAGCGGATACATCGAGATAACCCGTGCCGCTTGAAGCTGGATTCGGCATGACGACTAAACCTTTATAGATTGGTTTGGTCAGATCAGCCCAAGAAGTTGGTAGCGGTAATTTACGTGCTTTCAGTTCGATGGTATTGACACAAACAGCAGCTTCCCAAGCATCCATACCTGTCCATGTTGGTACTTTTTTAGGACTAACATAGAGTTTGTTGAGCTTCTCTACACCTTTTGGTGCATAAGGTTGTAGCATGTTTTGCTGATCCATCAGCATCAGGCTGGTCACTGCGAGTCCTGTGATGACATCTGCTTGGGGATTTGCTTTTTCTGCCAGTAAACGCGCAGTGATGACGCCCGTAGAATCACGGACCCATTTCACACTGAGATCAGGATAGTCTTCTTTTAATTTTGCTTCATAGGCTGCAAGCTGATCTGCTTCCAGCGCCGTATAGACGGTAATCTGTCCTGCATTTGCAGTACCATTGAACAATGCGATAGATACAAACGCAGTGGTTACTGCGAAACGTTGAAAAGTTGAATTCATCCTGACACCCCCTAAAAATAAATTAAACAAAAAAAGTTCATCTGACGGAAGGCATTTAAGCAACTTAATATGACAAAACGATGAATCTGGTATAAACCAGATTAAAATCTATGTTGTGAGGTCAATAAAAAAGAGCAAGGAAATTGCTCTTTTAAATGATAATGATTACAGCTGTTTAACATCTATTCTGGTTGCTCTTTGCGGGCTTCTAAGGTGATTTCAAGCACATCATGCAGCCAATACTCCTGATCAACATCGGTAATTCTTCCATGTTGGTCATGATTGCTACGGCAGATATATAAGCCAGAAGTTCCTGGTGATACCAAAAGATGACGCGCTTGAGATGCTGAGAGGGAAGCGGGATACAGGTTCATTTTGACTCGTGTCAACTCGACAGCATAGAACTTGCTCATTGCTTCTGTGATGGATTGATTTAGCGGTAGATCGAGAAAGTCGGGGAACATTTCAGCATTTATCCGCAAATGCTCGACCATGACTGGACGACCATCAATAAATCGACGCCGCCAAATAGAATAGACCGGATCGCCAATATTAATCCCCAAATGCTTGGCGGACCATTCAGACGCGCCTATACGTTCAGCTGAAATCAGCTCTGTGGTTGGAATACGCCCTTGAGCGGTCACATACTGCATAAAGCTTTGTGTACTTCTGGGGTTGTATACAACGCGTGGAGGGCTTACAAACCAGCCACGGCGATCTAAGCGATAGATCAGTCCTTCTGTCTCCAATGCTAAAAGTGCTTCGCGTGCAGCGACTCGGGTCGTATTAAAACTTTCAGAGAGCTCGCGTTCTGAGGGAAGCTTGGCGCTGGCGATCAATTCACCGGTTTCTATACGCGCCGCTAACGCATCACGGATATGCACATACTGCGGAGCGCGAGGTGCTGCTGATACAGAATCGGGTTCCATCTTTACACTCATAGATTGACGACTTTGGATATTGTAAGGCTTTTGTTTAGCAGCGCACGTTAACTCATTGTGACTTAATGGTAAATATGAAAATAGCTCAGCAGAAGTATCGTCATCAAAAGTTCATATTTCTGATTATATGAAGGATTAGCTTGTATCCTATGGTTGACGATGACTCATTATCTTTGCTTAATTTATTCTTATTCTATGAACTTTCTCATAAATAACCTGGAAACACAGACAAAAGCCATCAACTCAACAAAATAATTCTGTAAAATCACACCACGTTACTAGAGTTCATGGTTCGGTACGCT
>CAYJUB010000001.1:0-24058 GCA_964373145.1 uncultured Moraxellaceae bacterium | reverse complement strand
AATATTTGGATTCTTATGTCTCAGTGGCGACACATAAGAATAGTTAGGTGCCAGCATGGAAATCAAAGTCAATTTTCTCGACAAACTTCGGCTTGAAGCCAAGTTTGATGACTTCACAGTGGTGGCTGATCAACCTATACGTTACAAGGGCGACGGTTCAGCGCCGGGGCCGTTCGACTATTTTCTCGCTTCTTCGGCGTTATGTGCGGCTTATTTTGTAAAGCTATACTGCGAAACGCGTGATATTCCCACAGACAACATTCGCTTGTCGCAGAACAATATTGTTGATCCGGAAAACCGTTACAAGCAGATTATAAAAATTCAAGTTGAGCTACCGTCCGATATTTCCGACAAAGACCGTGAAGGCATTTTGCGTTGGATAGATCGCTGCACGGTAAAGAAAGTGGTGCAGGCTGGTCCAGAGTTTGTGATCGAAAGCGTTGAAAATCTAGATGCCGATGCACAAGCATTATTAATGCCAAATTCTAATGCAGGAGCGGCGACTTATATTCCAGGTAAGGACCTACCATTAGAAGAAACCATCGCCAATATGTCGGGAATCTTGGCACGCTTGGGCATGAAGATTGAGATCGCATCGTGGCGTAATATTGTGCCCAATGTATGGTCTTTGAACATTCGTGATGCACAATCCCCCATGTGCTTTACCAATGGCAAAGGCTCGACCAAAGAAAGTGCATTGGCTTCGGCGTTGGGTGAGTTTATTGAGCGTTTAAACTGTAATTTCTTCTATAACGATCAGTTTTGGGGTGAGGACATCGCCAATGCCGAATTTGTACATTACCCCGATGAAAAGTGGTTTAAGCCAGGGCCTGCTGACGCGCTACCGAAAGAAATTCTCGATGAATACTGCCTAGAGATCTACAACCCAGACGATGAGTTGCTTGGCTCGCACTTAATTGACACCAATTCAGGCAATGTAGCACGCGGTATTTGTTCACTGCCATTTATCCGTCAGTCCGATGGCGAAGTTGTGTATTTTCCGTCCAACCTGATTGAAAACCTTTTCCTGAGCAATGGTATGAGCGCCGGTAATACACTGGTTGAAGCGCAGGTGCAGTGTTTGTCAGAAATTTTTGAACGTGCAGTGAAGCGTGAGATTCTGGAAGGTGAAATGACGCTGCCAGATGTACCACAGGCGGTACTGGCCAAATATCCAAGCATTCTGGCGGGTATACAGGCGCTGGAAGAGCAGGGCTTTCCTGTATTGGTGAAGGATGCTTCGCTGGGCGGGAAGTATCCCGTGATGTGCGTCACCCTCATGAACCCGCGTACGGGCGGTGTGTTTGCCTCCTTTGGCGCACATCCAAGCTTTGAGATCGCGCTGGAACGCAGTCTGACGGAATTACTGCAGGGTCGCAGTTTTGAAGGCTTGAATGATTTACCTCGTCCGACTTTTGAAAGTAACGCCGTGACCGAGCCAAATAACTTTGTTGAACACTTTATTGATTCCAGTGGCGTGGTGTCATGGCGTTTTTTCAGTGCCAAAGCGGATTTCGATTTTGTGGAGTGGGATTTTTCTGGTTGGGGCGGGGATCCTAATGAAGAGGAGGCCGCAGCGCTGTTTGGCATTCTCGAAGAGATGGGCAAAGAGGTGTATATGGCGGTGTATGAGCATTTAGGCGCAACTGCCTGCCGCATTTTGGTACCTAATTATTCAGAGATCTATCTGATCGAGGATTTGATCTGGGATAACACCAATAAAGCGCTATTGTTCCGCGCCGATATTTTGAACTTGCATCGTTTGGATGACGCCAGTCTTACGCGACTTCTTGAGCGTTTGGATGACAGTGAGCTTGATGATTACACCGACATCACCACATTGATCGGCATCGAATTTGATGACAATACAGTCTGGGGTCAGTTAACGATTCTGGAATTGAAGCTGCTGATCAATCTTGCCTTAAAGCAATTCGAAGCTGCGAAAGACTTAGTAGAAGCTTTCTTGCAGTACAACGACAATACAGTTGAGCGCGGATTGTTTTATCAAGCCTTAAATGTGGTGCTTGAAGTGCAACTGGATGACGACCTAGAGCTGGATGATTACATTGTCAATTTCCGCCGCATGTTTGGTACCGAGCGTATGGATGCCGTGATGGGATCTGTAGATGGCAGCGTGCGCTTTTTCGGTTTAACGCCGACGAGTATGAAACTAGAAGGCCTTGATCGCCATCTGCGCCTCATCGACAGCTATAAGAAACTGCATGCGGCCCGGAGCAATGTGGCGGCAATATCGAGTTAAGGTATGGAGATCAACTTAAAGACATAGGGTTTATGAAGCTAAAAGAATGTAGGGCTGATATCAAGAGCCGCAGTAGTGGCTCTTCGGTTGTGTAATATCTTATTTAACATAATATACATTATACGACTCTCATGTACTACTATTAGTGTTGCCTTATCTTTTAGATTTCTTGCAACACAAGTCTTCAACATTGTGTACTTGCTTGTTGCTTAACTAATCTATAGCTTAGTGGAATGCTCACTAAAACTGATAACCAAAACTACATCCTGACAGATAGCCTTGGCTTGCCACGATATTGGGCATCAGCTTGGATATTGTTATTTGGAGCTTCGTTGGCAATTTCCACCTTGAAGCAGCGCCTATCAAATATTGAAGTCTTTTACACGCATGTTGACGGTGACAGAAAAATTGGCGCACTAGATGACGCTATTGGTGAACTGAATATTCCGCTACTTGAGGAAATGCTTGAATCATTTTTTTTGACATTGACCAATGTTCCCCAAATCCAAACTACTTCTGAGCAACGCTGGAAAGATGCTTTAACATTTGTGCGTGAAATTTGTGAGCGCTTAGCCCGAACATCTGAAATGTCTTTAAAATTTGAAGAGCTCAGATTACGACTTGAAAGATTGAACCGTATCTATGGACAACTCCGCACAAGTAGAAAAACTCAGCCAGTAATCATCCGAGCCTTACCAGCATCAGTACTACAAGCGCTCTATGAATCTGTCATACCAGACAGCGTTAACAATCCATTCAAAACAGAATCTACACAATGGCGTGTCTATGTAGCCTTTTTACTTTTACTCCACCAAGGATTGCGCCGCGGTGAGGTTTTGTCTTTACCTGCTGATTTTTTGAAATCAGAGCGTACAACAAATGGTCGAGAATATTGGTTAAATGTAAGAAGCAATGAATACGATGATGATGATCCAAGACACTCGTTACCTAGTATCAAAACGCTATCATCTGTTCGACAGATCCCAGTTAGTCTCTCAACTGCTACTGCTCTGGAGACATATCTTCACAATTATCGAGGGAAGCAGAATCATTCGTTTTTCTTGAGTAGCGCTAAAAATTTACCGTTGTCCGCTGAGGGGCTTAATTATTTTCTTGAGGTTCTGACACAGGCACTGACACCAGAATCTTTGAAAGTGTTACAAGAGCGTACTGGCATGAAATCTATTTCATGCCATGATTTAAGACATACAGCTGCAGTTATCCGCATCAAGCAATTATTATCTCGTGGTGATGATATGTCTGAAGCTCTACAAAAAATGAGAAGTTTCTTTGGATGGGCACCGAACTCCTCCATGCCTCAACTCTATGCTAAAGCTGCTTTTGAAGAGCGATTGCAAAATGTCTGGTCAGATGAATTTGATGACAGAGTTGCAATGATTCTGGCGCTTCCGCAATGAGAAAACTGAAACAATCCACAACTCTAGAGCTTTTTCCTACTCAGAATAAGCAATGGAATATTACGCCTCCAGAACTACCATCCACCGTTAGATATACGGATGATTTTACTGATAGAAATCATGTTATCGATGACATGTCTGCGGATGTATGGAAGCTGCATTTAAACGGTTCTGTCATAAACATTTATTTCGAAAGGTACAACGATAATCACATTTTAATTATCATTATTAAAGCGTTTATAGCCGATCTCTTACTTCGAACTTCCCCTGCAACGGCTTCTATTCGATATACAGGTTTACAGCATATACAACTTCAAGAAATGATTACTTTTATTGAAGAACGTCCTGAAAATATACGTTTAATTTGGGATCAATTTAGAGCAAAGAAACTACCTCTGAATGCATATGAAAGCTTAAAAGCATTATTACGGTTTATTGCTGAACGCCAATTGGGAAATTGGTCGCCACTTTACCTGCCATTCATTTCAACGTCACTCCCCCTCCCTACGCATAAAAAACACACTGCGATAAGACGTGGGGATGTATTTATTTCAATAGATGAAGAGCGAAAAATTATAAACTGGCTTAATGAAAACTCAAACAATGCCACCAATTTGACAGATTCAGAACTTTTTGATTTGGCATTAATAATCTGTAGTTATCAATTTGCTATGAGACCTAAACAAATTGGCTTGCTAAGACGCCGTGATTGTAGAATTTTGAAAAATGAAAATTTTGCAAAATCAGTTCACCTTACATTTAGAACGATTAAGCAGAGAACAGCAGAAACTTCAAGAATTCCATTAATTCGTAAAGTAAAGTTGGAATGGGCTCCGATTTTTTATGAAATTTATGAGCGGGGTGTTAATCGAGAAGGTGACTCTCATTTATTACAGTTTAAAAGCGCTCAAACAGTTGGAGCAAAAATCAGAGAGATCCTTTTCAAAATATTATCTACTGAAAGAACTGCGACGGAACTTAGGCACTCTGGTGCCATGCGCCAAGTTGATGCAGGTGCAAACTCTGAAGAGTTGGCGGAGTTCATGGGTCACACAAGTTTAGAAACTGGTTTAATCTATTTCGACACCTCCCCCTCTCAGTCTGAAAGAGTCAATCAAGCACTTGGAATTTCTGAGACCTATCAACGTGTAGCGCAATTGGGGGCAGAAAAATTCATAACACATACTGAACTAGCAAGGTTAAAAGGTGAACAACAGATTGCTGGAGTTCCGCATGGCATAGCTATAACTGGCATTGGCGCATGTGAGACTGGACAGCCATTATGTCCATTTAATCCAGTCACTTCTTGCTATGGTTGTCCAAAGTTCATGCCTATTAACGATTTAAGCATACATGAACAAGTACTTGAAGATTTCAGAAGTGTAGTCAAAGTTTTCTTAGATGCTTCTCGAAACGAATCCGAGTCACCAGCTTTTCTTCAGCTAAAACGTACAATTTCAGAAGTTTACGCTGTAAAAGAGGAATTGGAGGCCCGTAATGCTCAATAGTAATAGCTCGTTCGGATCAAAAATATCGCCCCCCACTAATTTTCAAAGCTATATCGATCAAGGCCAAAAATTAGCAGAAAGCGCTGATCTTAACTGGAACTTTGTTCTGAATAGTCGTGGAGTTGCCGATAGCACTCAGGCTTGGGATTTGCGCAAGTTGATTAAGGATGGGAATCCATTAACAGCAAAATTAAAGAATTTTTCTAATGTTCCTCGCGCATTGGAAACAATGATTAAGGAGCAGCTCATACCTGCTACAACACATACTGAAATCCAAGCGGTATCACCTTACTGGCAAGATTTAATTAAAACGTATACGTTAAACTTGCTTTTAATTGCAGGAAATAGTATTTCACATATTACTGCATCTTGCGGGATGTTACGCTTTCTCGCTACAGTAGTTGAAAATAAGGAACCTTGGCATCTGGATGCTGACGATATTATCCGAAGCATCAAAGTTGCAAATTTATATCAACCATCAGGGCAAATTAAAACTCTAATCGTAGGTTTCATTAAGACTGTTATTGATGCCTATCATCTCTCTGAAGCTTGCCCACTTGCACCACTAATATCAATACAACCAAATGATAGCTCAGGCAGACATCGTGCTAAATATATAAAAAAAGAGACAGCGCTACAAAAAAAACTTCATGAAAGAAAAACTGAGCAAAAACTTCCAACGCAAAAGGCTTTTTGGGAGCTAATGCGCATCATTTTTAGTGAAAAACCACGTACATTTCTAGATGCAATTCGATTTGCTCAAGCTAAAGTCATGGTCATTACAGGTCTTCGTATAGGAGAAATCTCATTTTTACCATTAGATTGGAAGCGTTCAATAGAATATAGAGATCGAAATGGCGTCCTTGCTGGAGAGCGGGGTGGTTTCTCTAAGGCTTATTACTTACGATATTTTGCTGAAAAACAAGGTAGTACCCGTAATGAAACTGGAACTTTGTATGAAACTTCTCAGTTTATACCATCCATGTTTGAAGAAATTTTATTTGAAGCTCTCGCCGACATTGAGCGTTTAACTACTCCTTTACGCGAAACGCTAAAAGCACAGTGTGAAACTGGACGGCTTTTTCCGATGTATGAATCAGAAAAGTTGCTTTCAGCAGAACTATGTTATTTGCACATGACAGGCAATGTTTTATTAAGAGACATAAATGAAAAAACATATCTTCCATATATTGATGAATATAGAAAAACATTAGATATAGCCGTTCTAGATAGATTAATCGATTTCCAACGAGTCCCAAAAAATAAGCCTCATATCAATTGGCTTGTATATGTGTCTCGAATGCAAAAGAAAGGCGTAATATTTCGTGATACTGAAGGAAGACAATGGGTTAATCCAGTTCCTGCAAATCAATATTTACGTATCGGAGAATTAGAATCTTATATTCGCAAGCATACTCCCACAAAAGTATCTGACACAAACACTTTTAAAATTAGTGGAGAGCGAAACATTCAACCTTGGGAATTTTTGTTTCTTACGCCCAAACGTTCATTAGCAGAAGAGCGCAATAACCTACCCTGTCATGTAGGTTGGAATATCAATATATCTATTGCCACTCCTGAAGTATTAGGGCTAAGTTTATATGGAAATGATCAAAGTGGTCGCACAATATTTCAAGAATACGGGCTAACAGAAGAAGACCGCTTACTGACACTCATGCCACATAGCTTCAGGCACTTACAAAATACAGAATTATTCCGTCTTGGGGTCGCAGACACAGTCATTACCAAACGTTTCAATCGACATTCCGTTGCTCAAAGCTACGAATACGATCATCGGAGCCTACAAGAGGAGCTAAGTCAGATAACTTTGCCCGATGAGTGGGAAGCTTATTTAGGCCCCAAAGCCAGCACAGTGGCTAAGATGGTTCAAGCAGGCTACGCCAATGGCCCCATCGTCAAAGAATTTAAAAACTTGCAAGTAACCGAAGGTGATGAATCTGCTTATAGCTTTTTAAAAGCTGAAGCTGATGGTTTCCACGCGACACCATACGGACATTGTTTAAATTCATTTACAGTAGACCCCTGCCCCACAAATCTTGAATGTTTCAACGGGTGTCGCCACCTTTCCGCAACCAATTTACCAGAAAATCGCCAACATCTTTTACGACTCAAAGGTAAATTAAAAGATGCTCTAGAAGCAGCTCAAGAGCGACCTTCAACCTCTATTGGACGAACTAACCAAATTGAGCATGCAACGGTTCGCCTTGCTGGTGTTACACGCCTGCTGGAAACCCCAACAGGCGAAAGAGTATTTCCGAATGGTGTGGATCTATCAATTTCAAATCAGACAAAGAGTGTTCTTCATGGCACGTAACACAATAGATGATAATCACAATGAGCTTGTGAATATTTTGGAAGACTTGCTAGCAAGTGATACTGACATTACTGCTCGTGAAGTTGCTCGTCGCCATACACTTTTTTCTAGCGCTTCAACCATTACACGCCATGTAGATCGCCGTAATCTATTAGATAATTATCAACAGAAGCAGATCGAATTACGGCAATGGAAAGGCAAACTGAAAAAAACCTCAAAAGAGGACACTGCCCGTAAGCTTGCCTCTCAACAAGCACGTATTAATCAACTAGAAGTGACTGTGAAAGCGCTTACGCAAGGTCACTTAGCCTTGATTGCATCAGTTGCTCAAGTCGGTGGAATGGGAAAACTATCTAAGTATTATGAGAGTTTTCGTGAAGTTAGAAATCAGCTTGCAGACTGTGGTGCACTTCCAGAAAAATAAATGTAAAAAGAGATATGTATCGAGACTCTGATAGGAAATTTGATTTTCGCCGTATCTAATGCACTTTTTTATATCTTTTTATACCAAAAAACCTATACTTCTAAAGTCTTCACTCTAAGACTTTGTGAAACTTAGAAACTTCAAATAAAAAATGGCAAAGCGCAGGCAAAACGGCCTTTATGGATAGAGTGGAATTATGCAATCACTGAATTTTGAGCATTTACGCCCATATTGGCCTACCCTTGCTGATCATGGCTCTCACGCTGAAATGTATACTTACGATGATCCGCAAAGCGCATTGGTCAAGTTGCGCTGTTTTGCCGAGCAGCTCGTAGGAGTTGTTTATCGTGAATTCAAACTACCTAGTTACGCCACTGACAAATTTGTAGATCGTTTGCAAGCCTCCGTATTTGAGGCGGCAGTTGATCAAGCACTTCGAGATAAACTACACGCGATCCGTAAAGTCGGTAATACCGCTGCTCACGAGGGGAAATTCAGTAAGGGCGATAGTCTTTGGTTGTTGGAAGAAGCTTACATTCTGAGTTGCTGGTTATTTGTAGTTACCAAAAAAGGCACTAAGGCAGATTTTAAACCTTTTGTGCCACCCATCAAGGGAACACAACAACTTAATCCACATAAGGCAGCTGAGCATAAGGCTCGTCTCGATCAAGCCTTAGCAGAGCTTGAAGCGGCTAAGGCTGCTGAACAAAAAGCTGTTCAAGAAAATGCCAAGCTCAAGCACCAGCTAAGCCAAACAGAACAAGATCAATTTAAGCATGCCAGCACCATTGCTAAGAATAGCTTAGAGCTCAATGAAGCTGAAACTCGTCGCCGTTTAATCGACACTGAATTACATGGCCGTGGATGGAATATTGATTTAGTCCATGGCAAAAATACCGAACAGGTTACTCGTGAAGAAGAAGTTGATGGACAGCCTACTATCTCAGGTATTGGTTACTGTGATTACGTGCTCTGGGATGATAATGGTAAGCCGTTGGCGGTTATTGAAGCCAAGCGAACACGCGAGAATGCGGAGAAAGGACGACAACAAGCAATACTTTATGCGGACTCACTCGAAAAAAGATACGGTCAACGCCCCGTTGTATTCTTTACCAATGGCTATGACATCTACATTTGCGACGACGCGCAAGGCTACTTACCGCGAAAGCTTTACAGCTATTACAGCAAAGAAAGCATCCAGTATTTGATTCGCCAGCGTACTGAGCGCAAGAATCTCAATAACACGCCAATTAATACAGACATTGCAGGTCGAACTTATCAGATCGAGACCATCACTCAAGTATGCGAACGCTTTAGCAAAAAGCATCGTAAAGCGTTGGTTGTGCAAGCGACAGGCACAGGTAAAACACGAGTCTCAATTGCACTTTCCAAACGAATGATTGATGCAGGATGGGCTAAACGAATACTCTTCCTTTGTGATCGTAAAGAGCTGCGTAAACAAGCAGGCAAAGCTTATAGCGAATATTTGACTGAACCTGTCTATATCGTGGGGAAAAGTAAAAAAGCTGACCTCCCCCATGCACGAATTTACATTGCCACGTATCCGGGCATGATGACGATCATGGAGGAGTTTGATCCTGGTTTCTTTGACTTGATCATTGCGGATGAATCACATCGTTCGATTTATAACGTTTACGGCGACATCTTTAAATATTTTGATGCTCTTCAACTTGGTCTGACTGCAACGCCTGTCGAAATGGTCAGTCGATCAACCAGTGATTTGTTTGGTTGTGAATATAAAAAACCAACAGCCAACTATCCTTTAGAAATTGCAATCGCGGATAAGAACCTAGTTCCATTCAAAGTCGTCAGTCACACTACACAATTTTTACGCGACGGAATTCAAACCAAATCTCTGACCGATGAACAAATTGCTGAACTCGAAGATCAAGGCATTGATCCAAATGAATTGGATTTCGACTCTGCTGATATTGATAAAGCTGTATTTAATAAAGATACCAATCGCGCCATCTTACGCAATCTGATGGAAGATGGTTTGCGTTTAGCTGATGGGCAAACTCTCGGCAAATCTATGATCTTTGCACGGAACATTCAACACGCGGATTTATTGGCTGAATTGTTTGGGCAGATGTATCCTGAGTTTGGCGGTAACTTCTGCCGCGTCATTCACTCGAAGTATGAACGCGCCGAAGAGCTCATTGAAGATTTCAAATTAAACGATGCTACAAGCAAGCAAATTACCATTGCAGTTTCAGTAGATATGCTCGATACAGGCATTGATGTACCTGAAGTGCTCAATCTTGTGTTTGCCAAGCCAATTAAGTCGAAAGTAAAGTTCTGGCAGATGGTGGGTCGTGGCACACGCTTATGCAAAAACTTATTTGGTACAGGCAAAGATAAAACCAAGTTTTTAATCTTCGATCATTGGGCAAATTTTGCGTATTTCGAGGAAGAGCATGAAGAGGAAGATCAACATCAAGGAAAATCACTGACCCAAAAGCTGTTTGAAGCAAGAGTTCAATTTGCCAGCGATGCCCTTGCTCGCGCTGATTTGAATCAGTTTGAAAAAATGATCGCTTTGATTAAGCACGATATTGAAGAGCTGGATGATAAGTGTATTGCGGTTAAAGACAACTGGAAGCTCAAGCATGAATTTGGCACGATTGAGGTGCTCAACCAATTTGCACCAGTGACCAAAACGACGCTGCTGAGTAAGCTCGCACCACTGATGCAATGGCGCAATATTCAGGGTCAAGGCGAAGCTCTAAAGTGGGATTTGGACATTGTTAATGCCCAACATGCTGCTTTAAACCACCCAGAGCAACTTGACGCAACCAAAACACAGATTATGCTCAAGGTTGGAAAACTTAAAGTTCATCTCAATCAAGTTCGACCAAAAGCTGCAACGATCAACGCACTGCATCAAAAAGAGTTTTGGCAAAAACCTCACTTTGATGCACTTGAAGAAGCACGCACTGAATTACGCAGTATTATTCATCTTCGTGAAAAAGACACTTTACCACCGCCTGAACCAGTTTTAATTTATGACATTACTGAAAATACAGACTTGATTGAAGTCAACGAAAGGACAACCAACATCCGCACGGTTGATTATGAAATATACCGTCAAGAAGTTGAAAAAACCTTAGAACCACTGTTCAACCGTGATCCTGTTCTGCAAAAAATTCGTCAAGGCTTGCCTGTGACCGAAGCAGAACTTGATGAGTTGAATGTTTTGGTGCATACCCAAAATTCACACATTGATTTGAACTTACTGAAAGAATTTTATCCTGAGTCTTCGGTGGGGCTCGATCAACTGCTACGGACAATTATTGGGCTAGATGCCCATGCGATTGACCTACAGTTTCAAGCATTTGTACAGTTGCATCACATCAATTTGAGTGCCATTCAACAACGCTTTTTGACCTTGCTCAAACAAGAAATTTGCACTACTGGTCAGATCACCATCGCTCAACTTTACGATCATCCGTTTAAGTCTCTTCATCAAGATGGCATTGATGGATTGTTTAAAAATGAACAAGCGCAACTGATTGCTGATTTTGTGGCAGGCTTTACCATTGAGCATGGTGCTAAACTAGCACAAACACAACTCCAGCAATCTCTTTAATGCTGTACAGCGGTCTTCATACGATTAACACCACAGCACACATATTTTTCAACTGAGCAATTCATGATTACTGGGCAACTAAAAAACAAAATCGATAGTCTTTGGCTTGAGTTTCATACTGGTGGGATTACTAACCCGCTGACAGTCATAGAACAGATTACCTTTCTTATGTACGCGCGTTTGCTGGATATGAATGAGATCAGCGACGAAAAAAAAGAACTCCGTACCAAACAGCCATTTAAACATCGCTTCAACCAAGATCAACAAAACATACGTTGGCAGAATCTCAAGCACATTGAATCAGCTGATGTACTGTTGAGCACGATTAGAGATCAGCTATTCCCATATTTTAAAAGCACAGCAGGCGGTAATAGCCTGTTTGCTGATTTCATGAAAGATGCTCAACTGATGGTACAAAAGCCGTCGTTATTGGTAAAAGCCGTTGCAATGGTCGATGAGTTGCCTTTAGATCAAGGCGATACTAAGGGTGACTTGTACGAGTATCTGCTGAGCAAGCTCACAACAGCAGGTATTAACGGCCAATTCCGCACACCGCGCCACATCATCCGCGCTATGGTTGAAATACTAAACCCTACTGCGACAGATCGAATTTGTGACCCTGCATGTGGTACGGCGGGCTTTTTGTCAGTTGCTTACGAGTTTATGCTGCAAAAATACAGCTCAGAAGCTGGTACGCATAGCGAAACGATCATCAATGAAAAGGGTGAGTTAGATACGCAAACGATCTACATGGGCGATTTACTGGCCGCACACCGCAAACATGTTGATACCGATATGTTTCATGGCTTCGACTTCGATACGACGATGTTGCGCATTTCTGCAATGAACATGGTGATGCACGGCGTGGCTGAACCAGATATTCATTACCAAGACACCTTGAGCCAACGCTTTGCTGAAAATCATCCGAATGCTGCAAATGAAGGCTTCGACATCATCCTCGCTAATCCGCCTTTTAAAGGCAATTTAGACGAAGGCGATGTCGCACCTGAATTGCTTCGAATGGTAAAAACCAAGAAAACTGAACTGTTGTTTGTTGCATTGATCTTGCGCATGCTGAAAATAGGTGGTCGTGCTGCGGTAATCGTACCTGATGGCGTGTTGTTTGGTTCATCGAATGCACATCAACAGCTGCGTGAGGAACTCGTTGAAAGAAACCAGCTTGAAGCGATTATCAGTTTACCTTCGGGTGTGTTTAGGCCTTATGCAGGCGTCAGTACGGCAATCTTGATTTTCACCAAAGGCGGCGTGACGGATCGAGTGATGTTTTACGATTTGGCGGCAGATGGGTTTAGTCTGGATGATAAGCGCACGCCGATCATCGACAACGATCTGCCTGAAGCGATCAATCAATGGCGCGAATATCACAAGCTTGTGATGAGCAACGCAACTTCGGAAATGATCAATAAGCAGTTCGGTGATAAAACCAAAAAAACCTTTACCGTGGATAAAGCGGACATTGCCAGTCAGAAGTATGATTTGAGTATCAACCGCTATAAGCAGGTGGTTTATACAGAAGAGAGTTATGCACCGCCCAAAGAAATATTACGAGACTTGAGAAAGCTTGAAGCTGAAATTTTGCAAGATTTGGATGAGTTGGAGGCGATGCTGTGAGTTGGCCCTTAGTTAGCTTAGGCAGTGTTGCACTAATAAATCCGCGTTTACCCAAGGATAGCGATGAGAGTCAATTAGTAACTTTTCTAGGTATGGCATCTATTTCAGAAGATGGAAAAATACTTGAACAAGAAACAAGAGTCTTGTCGGAAACAAAAAAAGGATTTACTTACTTTGAGCGGAATGATGTCTTATTAGCAAAAATAACGCCTTGTTTTGAAAACGGTAAAGCTGCGTTGGTGAGTAATTTAGAGCACCAGATTGGTTTCGGATCAACAGAGTTTCATGTTCTAAGAGCTATTCCTGAAAAACTTGACTCTAAATATTTATTCTATTTAGTTTGGAGCGATCAATTCAGATTTATTGGCGAGAACGCAATGAAAGGTGCAGCAGGTCAAAAGCGCATTTCATCTGATTTCTTGAAGGACTTTTTAATTCCACTCCCACCACTCGCCGAACAAAAACGCATTGCTGCAATACTCGAAAAAGCAGATGCCGTAAGACACAAACGCCAGCAAGTAATTAAGCTCGCTGATGCGTTTTTAAGTGCAACATTTCTTGAACGATTTGGTGCTCCTGAACACTCACCCTATGGCTCATGTACATTAAAAGAAGTGTCTTTAAAAATAACAGATGGTGCACATTTCACTCCAACTTATATGAACGAAGGGATTCCATTTCTTAGAGTTACTGACATCAACAAAGAATACATTAATTGGAATAATGTCAAATATATCCCAGAGAATGAACATCAAGAACTAATAAAACGTTGTCACCCTGAAAAGGGTGACGTTCTGTATTCTAAGAACGGAACAATTGGTGTTCCGAAGCTCATTGATTGGGATCTTGAATTTAGTATTTTCGTGAGTCTCTGCTTAATTAAACCTGACCCTAAAAAACTTAGAGGTAAATTTTTGTTTTCATTCTTAAAAACACCATTTGCACTCAAACAAGCAACATCAAAATCTAAATCAGCAACTGTGACGAATTTGCATTTAGTTGAAATTAAAGAAATTAAAATACCTATACCTTCGTTAGCTATACAAGATGAATGGATTTCTTTTTTTGATAAATTTAATGAATTTAGAGATGCCCTGAAATCTTCCTTAGGGAAATTGGAAGATATTTTTAACTCACTCAGCCAAAAAGCATTCTCAGGAAATCTTTAAAAGTAATCAAAAGCTCTTCATTTTGCAGATGATGGAAATATAGCCATGTAATATATAACTATTTAAAGCGTACCTCATCCTGTTTAAATGCTTCGTAATGTTGCTGGATGATTGCTTCAATTTCAGCAAGACTTCGCATAAGGTAAAGATTTTTACGTACCTGAGCAATCGTAGACCTTTCTAAATTTACATGGTCGTACTCGCTACCTGTTAGATTTGACAATGCTGCCGACCGTATAGCAATGCGGTCGCCAAGCAATCTATCAGCCAGCTCAATTCGTGGATAACTTTCTGGTGTCGCCAATTTTACTGAGGTCATGACTCCCCCTTCTTGGTCGTTCGATCATTCATATCTCATTGGGTCTTGTCCTTATGCAGGAATGACCGTCTCAATGAGGAATTGCGAAAGCAAAAACTTGAACTCAAGCAGATATTTACGCTTAATCTTATAGAGCAACTCAACATCAGCAACATTCATAGCCTGAATATCAACCTCAATCTGCCCTATGTCCATCTTAAATAAGACTATTTTCTGGTATTTCGGAAAAAAACTATTTTGCTCTTTTTCAATCCCACCCTTCAAATCCTCAATTCTTTGTAGCAATTTATCTTGAATCAAGGCAAATAAAGCCGCATTTTGCAGAAGAAGCACATCTGGGTTGCTCATAGAAAATTCCATTATTTAATAGTAACTTAACCGTATCTTATGGTTGAGGACGTTCTGATCCGTCGAATTACTCATTCAATGCCATTAAAAGAGCGTATGAGGATTATAATCCGTGGATATGTAGACATCAATCAAAGATAGTTTCGTCATTTGGAATGACGAAACATGAGCACCCTACTCGCTACATTTGGTCAAAATATTATCAATAAAAGAAAGACTTTAGGCATTTCACAAGAGAAGCTCGCATTGACGTGCAACATAGATCGCAGCTATCTTGGACGAGTTGAAAGAGGCGAACTCAACATCACCATAGAAAAGATCTATCAAATTGCCAATGCTTTGGGGTGTCATCCGAGCGAATTACTCCCCTAAATACATTGAAAAACCGCTTTTGAGTTTGAAGTTAGGCTGATAATCCACAATTATCAATGAAAAAAGAACTACTTAAAGTCAATCCAATTCCTATGGTGAAACAAAAACCTTCATATCAACATTATGATTAGAAGCTTGAGACAACCAAGTATCAAGTAGCTGATATGCTTGTATGCTCTCTGCGGCCGCGGTGCTAGGATTAGAAAATTGCGAGATGAAATGTTGGCGTGAAAATGAGTTACCAACTACAAGCCATATCTCTTTTTTAACTAACGGGTTAATTCTTCTATCATTTATTTTCTCAAGCACCTCATTAACAGTTGTTGCTTGATCAAATGACTTATTAAACAATCGAACTCTACTATTTAAGCAAATGTGAGAATTATTTCCACTTGCACGCGGCCAAGGGTTATTTAATACCGTAAGGTTTGCAAAATTAAAAGTCCTATCTGCAGAAATCTGAGACTGTAAATTTTTCAATGCTTGACTACCAACCTCGAATATTGCTCCAGCTGAGGATTGTGGTCTAATAGAACTTTTACCACATTTCACATGAACAAAAACGAGCTTATCTTCTGATGAAATTATAAAATCAGCAGACTCCGTACCCATATCAGCGCATAGAACCAAATCTACATTTGGAATATGTTCAAAGAAAACACCCAATTCACTTAAAGTTGGATTTTGTTTATGTACATTACTTATACTATCAATTAAGGCAAAAACAGAATTTTGACCAAAATTAGTTGAAGTTAAACCATTTTCATTTTTTTCTGACAATCCTTGCGCTAACAATTCTGGAATGGGAATAATACTTTTCATTAAATTTTGGTTTAATTTTCCGCTTTCAGCTGGAAGTGTGTATTTATAAAAGTTTCCATCTAGAAAAGACACCCCATTACCATATATAAGCTTTATAGTGCTGCTATTGAAAAGACTATTAACATCTACGCACACATCATCAACAAAGAAACTTGTAAGGTCATCACATTGAGCTTTCAATTCATTGTTTTCAAAATAAAATACAACTTTATCAACTAAAGCACTATTTTTAGGACAGGCCGAAAAGAGAAATGGTTCCGACGCAATAAAAGTTAAATTGAAAATTTTCTTAACGTCAAAAAAACTTAAACCATTTTTATATTTTTTGAATATAAACGTATTTTCCAGTTGTTTTTTATGACCATTAAATAAAATTTCAATGTTCCCTGAAACAATAGTAAAATCAACTATGCAAGCTACTGGATCATTAGTGGGCGGATCATCAATTTCGCTGGCAAATGAATTCAAAAAAATACTTGTTGTTTTTCTATCGCTATCTAAAGAATTTTTAATATCTTCTATCCAACTACAAAATTTTTGATAATCAAATCTTGTTTGTTTTTGATCGCATATCCGTCCTGATGCAACTCCCAAATAGTACGAGGACACTGTAGTATTGTTTTCACCTAAATTTGAGACAATTGCTGTCGTAATCGCATATCCAGAGTTTGATTGAGGATGATTTATTTGTTCAAGGTTTTCCCCTTTGAATGCAACACTCTCGGCTCTATGATCACTTCTATGTAATGCCCGAGTATTTGCTTGTTTAGTTTTCGTTTTATCTGTTCTTGCAACAACCTTGTAAAGCTTTTCTAATTCTATAGCTCTACCAATCTTTAAATCATCTCGACCATTAAATCTTCTACCTTGGCTATCAAAAACAGCAACTATATCGTCAAAATCTTTAACTACCATTATTTCCAAGGATGGTTCGAAAAACAAACTATCCTTTAGAAACCGTGAATTATTAAAACAAACTGATGTAATCACTCCAATTTCAGTATTGTATTTTGTTAATGCACCATTTCTATTAAACTCCCAATGTAGCTTATCCAAACAATCATTCAAACTAAAGCCATTTAACTTATAGTAAAAACAAACAGAAGCTAATGGGATTTCTAAAGAAACCAGAGGGTCAAACTCATTAAAACTAAATTTTTTCCTGTAGCAAGACTCATAATAACTATGCAAAGGAAATGCATCTAAATAACTATCTATTAGTGTTGCAGTATTGAGTGTATTTAAAAACCTTACAGCTGACTGAGGGTTCGAAATATACTCATCAAACTCTAAGTAGTTACTCCAAAGTCTATAATTACTATCCCCTTCAAGCTCAAATACATACGGGGCATAATCCTCATACAATCTTACAATTCGCCCTATAGTTTGAACTAACTCTTTACCACTTCCCACAGAGTACGTAAGAACCAATATTTTAGCTTGCGGTATATCAATTCCTTCATCAAGCATTTTTTGATGAATGAGCACTTCATAATTTTGTCGTTCTATATCCGCTGGCACATAATGAATACCGCCATCTACAGCGTTATCCTCAAACTGCACATGCATTGCAAGAGTTCGAAACTTAGCACTTAGTAAAGCTAGATATTTTTTTATATCAATAAAATTTTTACATTTTACAATGCATACAGCATCAGGGTGAATTTCTTTAAGTCTATTAATTTTATCAATTAATATAGAGTCTTCTATAGTTTCAAACGTCGGAGAAACAATTATTCTTTCTTCAAGTGCATTTTTATACGTATATACATAACTATGATCAACATCAATATCAAAACTAAATAAATCATTTCGATACGGTGTTGCAGTAATAATTACTTTCTTAGCATCTAATTCACGTATAGCAGCACCCCATTTTGGCGAAGGTTCAGCATGCCCTTCATCAATCAATATAAGACCAAAAATTTCACTTAATCCATTTATTTCGGCTTCACTCAATCTGATAATTTTCTGGAAAGTGGTGCAATAGATACCATCTTCTTCGGTATCATTAATTTGATTAAAAACTTTTTTTCTTAAAAATTTAGATGATTCTACATCAGGTAAAATTTTATCGAAAAACTTGCCTTTTAGTTGTTTATAAAGCTGGTCACAAACTGCACGTCTATGCGTAACAACTAAAATTTTACTGTATGTACAATAATGCCCGATTGTACAAATTACTCCACTTTTCCCCGCTCCTGTTGGCAGGCTAACCAAACATGAACCACTGCTCTCTGAAGATAGATAATCACTAATAGTAGTAATACCTTGCTTTTGACACTCCCTTAATTGTTCTAATATTAGAGGATCAACTACATTCATCATGAATTTATAACCTATTGTATTTATTTTCTTAAAGAAAGCTAAGATTACTCTAAAATTTGCTTGCCTACACCTGATCATTTGTCCAAATAAACAAACAGAGAGAGCATACCTACACATTTCCTCCTACCATTTAAGCAATCTGTTGCTATTTAATCACCACATTGAGCCACTGGTAACGACAATCAGTTATTAGCTTTCAATGCGCGCCATTCAGCCAACAGCCGCGCGTCTTCTTCTTCAAATGTCGTTTCGCCACGCTCCATACGGTCAATCATCGCGTATAGAGACGGATTTGATCTAGCAATGACTTCATCGCTAAATGCAAGATTCACAATACCAATTGCACTATCACAGTTCTTTCTAAATTCAGTTTTAACCGTTTGCCGCAACTGCTCAAAGGCTGGATGATTTTCTGGGTCTTGTGAGGCTTCAACAATCACATCAAAAACCGTATGCAATGTTTCAGTTGTTTTCTGCTCTTCAGTTTTTGTTTGATCGACTAAAGGTTCTTTTTTTATGTCAGTCATAAGAATTAGCTTTTTCATGGATTTCCGAAGGTTATGGCTAGATAATACGTTTTTTCACTATTTCGCCCAGAAGTTATATTTCTGTTTTTTTTATTCGTTTATTTAATCAAAACAAGCTATAGACATCAAATTTAAACAATAAATTATATTTGACCATAACAGTATTGACTGAATGCGGATGTTCAACATTCATGGATAGTATATCAATATTTAACTCTTCTAAGTCTTTACGTAGTAACAAGATTTTAGCGGGATTACTAAAAATTCGTGTGTATTCTTTTGCTATGCGACCTGAGAGATGTATTTGTTTCTGGAGTAACTCCTGCTTAACAAATGCAAATTCTGCAACTTCTTGGTGTGAAACCATTTTAATTTCCTCTATAGAAGCACGTTAAAACTACATCACTCACTGTGTGCGTTCGTCACGGCGATACCCTCCTAGGTCATTCGTATGTCGTTGGCTCTCTTCCTTATGCAGGAGTGACAGTCTCAATGAGGAACTGCGATAGCAAAAACTTGAACTCAAGCAAATATTTACGCTTTATTTTATAGAGCAATTCAACATCAGCAACATTCATAGCCTGAATATCAACCTCCATCTGCCCTATATCCATCTTAAATAAGACTATTTTTTGATATTTCGGAAAAAATCTATTTTGCTTTTTTTCAATTCCACTCTTTAAATCCTCAATTCGTTGTAGCAATTTATCTTGAATCAAGGCAAATAAAGCTGCATTTTGCAGAAGAAGCACATCTGGTTTGCTCATAGAAAATTCCATTATTTAATAGTAACTTAACCGTATCTTATGGTTGAGGACGTTCTGATCCGTCGAATTACTCATTCAATGCCATTAAAAGAGCGTATGAGGATTATAATCCGTGGATATGTAGACATCAATCAAAGATAGTTTCGTCATTTGGAATGACGAAACATGAGCACCCTACTCGCTACATTTGGTCAAAATATTATCAATAAAAGAAAGGTATTAGGCATTTCACAAGAAAAGCTTGCATTGACTTGCAACATAGATCGCAGCTATCTTGGGCGAGTCGAAAGAGGCGAACTCAACATCACTATTGAAAAAATCTATCAAATTGCAAATGCTTTGGGATGTCATCCGAGGGATTTGCTGCCCGAAAACTAAGAAATTATTACGTTAAGGAACTAAAAACTTGGAAACCGCCCAGAATTCACAAACTACAGAGTTCCTCAATCAGTCTGTTAACTCGCCATTTGACCACTTATCTACAGCATTAGAGTTCACACAGGACTTAAAAAAATATATTACTTGGGATCAAGTCGGATTACTTACTGATGAAAGCCGTAAAAATTTAGTTGTTTTATTGATTAAAAGTAATGAAGTTCAAGCATCACTTCGCGTCAACTTTTTTTTAGATGACGCAGTTAATTTTATAGATGAACTTAGTGCAAAATTTGAAAATGTAAATTTACGTTTCTTACAGGGCTCTAAAATTGAAAAAGAAAATTTAAAAAATATTTCTGAAATAACGACTATATGGGATCGGTGTCATGCTCAATCTACGGCACTAAATGACAAACAAGTTTTTCGTTCCTTTCTTGAAGACTACTATAGCGAAATACCTAAAACTGGGCGCGGTAAAGATTTTACTGTTGAGACAATAAGAAAAGTGATGTGCGACAGTCATAACCGCTGCATGTTTATTGGATGTGGAGATCCTCTTAATATTGAACTACTTACGGGCACGGATGGGAACTTCTCCTATAAAGCACATAATGTAGCTGCTTCAGAAAAAGGCGAACGAGGAATCCCATTTTTATCATCGGCTTTATCAGATGACCCAAATAATGTATTACTGTTATGCGATAAACATCATCGTTTAATTGATAAAGTTGCTGCATCCGATTATACAGCTGAGTATTTAACAAAAATGCGCAAGGATTTCTGTGATTTAGCGGATAATCTTTTGGATGGTTTAAGTTTTGAACCAATGCCCGTTTACTCAATCTTATGGCCTGTTAATAGCCATGTTGTTGGTCAACCAGGATTAAAAGAAATTGCATCATGCCTTTCATTTATAAAAGCACGAATGAAAGGAAGGTCAAATGATTTATGCGATAGCAATAGTTCTTATCGTAAAAATCCTGATAGTTTTAATATCAACATGCCAGATATTATCAGATCAGAATCAGAACAAATTATCCAGCAAACCAGATTAGATGGACATAAGGCAGTTTTATTTGCCTTCGGACCTATGCCCGCGTTAATTGGTTTAGGTGCACTGTTAGGCAATAAAAGTCAATATATTCCTATGCTAAGATATCGCGACGGCAATAGTTGGATATGGCCGAAGAATGAACCTTCGGTGGATTTTTACTCAATAGTTGGACTAGACTCTTTGACACCCCGAGATGATTTTATTCTTTGCATAAATTTCACTGCTAAACCTGAAAGTATGGAATTGAATGCTCAAGAAGCAGCCTTAGCAAATAATGCTCAAATCATTGAAGTTAATGCAAATACTATGGGAAATGGTGCTATTCCACACCCTTATGACGGGGTTAAGTTTAGTACAGATCTACAGATGCTTTTTCACAAACTGAAGTCTCAGTATCAAGCAAAAAGAATTCACCTTTTTGTCTGTGCATCAAATGCAGCATCTGTATTCATAGGCCAAGCCTATGATTTACACCATCCAGAAATTATTATTTATGACTTTATTCAAAACGGAATGGAACCTAAACTAATAATAAAAAACAATTCTAAAAAAACGGAACTCTACCTTCCATAATTTAATTATTTTTTTAGTTCAGGCGTAAAAACATATTTTTTTGTATAAATTTACCAACATTAATATGTTTCTTTCGCCTCTTTCCATTCGTTCGATGCTCTAACAGCCATATACATGGAAATCGCAGGAACTTTTCCTTTATTACCTAACGTCAGTAAGCAGAAGGCGGTATATACATCGTCCAAAAGTTTTAAATGACTATTACAAGTGGAATGGTCAAGGCCAGATGGTACTGGTAAAGCCTCTGGGTGAGTATGCCAAAGACCCACAACATACAGCCCGCGTTCAAAATTATCCTCTCTATCTTTTTTTAATTTCTTTATATCAGGATTCCAACTTGTCCTACTTGTTCGATCTGATTTATATGGTCCAGTAATATGTGTAATTAGCAGTTCTGTCGCCGAGGGATCTGGGGAAAATAGTTGTCCGCCTGACTCATGACTCCAACAACTATATTGAGCAAATTTATACATATGTTCTAAAACATAAGGCTCTATCTTTATAGAATTAAATAAATCAATTTTAAATATGCGCTGGGTACTATTCATTAAATTGCCTAGAAATTAAGACTCCATCTACTCCAGAAGGAACTACAGCCCAAGCCCGACGAGTAGCCCTATGTAATTGTCTTGAAGTAAAACTTTCGCCACGCACCCAGCTAATTACATTTATTTCAGCCAGTGAGATTGATGAATCCAGTCCTTGCAAACAAGCATCCGCAATCATAGCGACAGCATGAAATGCCTGAATGCCACTGTAAGGTTGAAATCTACTGCTACAACCAGGCTCACTCAACAGATACTCAGGAGGCCATTTTTCAAAAGCCGCTATTGAGTCCCAAAAATCTACGCAACTGTTCCAGTCTTTTCCATTACCAAAGGTAACAGCATGTGCGGCAGCTACAAAAGGTTCCATCCACCCAGTGACAGAAGGGATATTATATATTTTACGCACACTATCAATACTGGCACGTACTCCTGCTTCGCCTGTAAGATCCACAATCAGATCGATATTTTTCAATGAGTCTTTAACTCTCAACCACTTTTCAGCACTATTTTTTACTGCAATTACCCTACAAGAGGGAAACTCTTTAGAAATCAAATTCGATAATTTCACGGCTTTAGACTGTCCAAGGCTGGTTACTCCAAGCACATGTCTCCCGATGTTCGCTGCGGATAAAGTATCAGGATCTACTAAAATTATATTACCAACTCCTGATTTAGCGAGTAACAACAAGACTTGACTGCCAAGGGCTCCTGCTCCAAAAACAACAATCGATGATCCTAGACGACTCTCAATATGAGGATCAGTATTTCTACCAAATGTCCAACTTGGGTCTAAACGATCACATGGTAGTGGTGATAATATAGCTGATTTTGGATTATTCCCTTCAATGAGATAACCATAGTTACAGTTTTCGGCGCGTAAGATCACTAATCTTATCCATTTGTGACTTGTTTGTTTCTTCCAAAAATTCTGTACGATTGAATCTGACGTATTTGCACTAACTATCTGTCGAAGAGCTTGGATATCCCGTGGCCAATTTGAAGGTGTAAAACAATAATTTATGTGAATCTCAAGTATATCTATACTTTTTCTTGTGCCACCTAATGCACCGAACACCTTCTCTTTATAGTCTGACTCACCTCCTGCAACTATAACTTGACTTCCTCCTCTATCAAGTATTACTCCTTTATATCGTTTACCTTTAACTGAACGAGCATCCAATAACAATACTTTTCTTCGCTCTATTGGGCGTAGAAAATTATTTGACCTGCAAACAATGTATGTTTCCCAATAACTCTCGGGTTCCTTGTAAAAATCGTGATCGAGCTCACCTGCAACCCAGTGAGGAATAAACACGTCAAAAAATTGATCAAGTAGCGTTGATAAAGCTAAAGATATAGGCATTCCAATGCGTGAACCATCTTCTTCAAATAAGCATACTTTTTTGTTTGAATCGACATGCGGCACTCTAAGCACCGCATCCCTACTTAAAGTAATAAGCATATCTTCAGCTGGAAAGTTTTGAGGAATCACCAGCATCGCATTTTTTATTTTTCGATGTCCTGACAATTCAGGTAGAATTAGAGGAATGGAGAGGTCGTTCAGCGGATTTAAAATATGTGCACTATTGTAATCCAAGCGACTGTCGTGCCCACATGAGTCGGTAAGACTCAATATTCTAGCGGACAAATCTCTACTAACAATCAT